>DASYRY010000092.1:0-10777 GCA_036004025.1 Candidatus Polarisedimenticolia bacterium
CGGTAGCAACACCAGGGCGAGCACCCTCATGGCACGTCCCTCAGGCTGGTCAGCCGGTCCACCTCGATCGAGTCGAACTCGCGGTGGATGTGGTGCAGCGCGATTCCCATGACGAAGACGCCGATGAAGACGTCCAGCAGCACGCCCATCTCGACGAGCCAGGGCATCTTGCCGGATAACGTGAGCCCGAACACGAAGATGCCGTTCTCGAGCACGAGGTAGCCGAGCACCTGCGTGGCGGCCTTGCGGCGGCTGACGATCACGAACATTCCGATGAGGGCGGTCGAAAGCGCCACCGGCACCAGCAGAGGCGAGACGGCGGGAAAGGGGAGCGGCAGGCGGGAGCCTGCGATGAAGCTCCCGCCGATGATCACCGCTCCGATTAGCAGGGACAGGCTGTACCCGACGTAGGGTGCCACCTCCCGACGCACCGCCTCCTCTCGCGTGGCCCGGAGCAGGAGGATGGGGAACACGAATCCCTTGAGCGTCAGGCTCAGAATCGCCAGGATGGCCGATCGAAGCGTCAGCTCCGAGGGATCGGCCACGAGGGGGACCACTCCCAGCACGATCCCCTGCAAGGCGACGATTCGGATCAGGGAGCCGAGCCGGCTCGCCGCCAGGGCGTAGAGATCCACCAGCACGACCAGGATCAGCAGCAACTCGGTGAGCTCACTCACGCCTACCTCAGGGTCAGAATCAAGCTGAATCCCGACAGGACCGTCGCGCCCAGAAGGAGCTGGGGCACCCGGGGCAGTTGCAGCCGTGCCATGCTCGATTCGACCAGACCCACCGTGACCGAGACCAGTGCCATTCCCGTCAGAAACATCGCTGCATCGGCCGCCAGGCTGCCGGTGTGAAAAGGAAGAAGAAGCCCCACCAGGAGCGCTTCGAAGAGCCAGAGCTTCAGCGCTGCGGCGTACTCGAGAAGAGCCAGATCGGGACCGCCGTGATCGAGCACCATCACTTCGTGGATCATCGTCAGCTCGAGATGCGTATTGGGATCGTCCACCGGAACGCGCGAGTTCTCGGCGAGAAGCAGCACGAAGACGCTGACCCCCACCAGCGCCAGCGCGGGGCCCATGGCGAGCCAGGCGCGGCCGGCCGCCGGCCCGAGCATCTCCGACAACGAGAGCGCGCCGGTGCCCCTGGCCAGCGTCGCGAGGCCGAGCAGGAGGGCAGGCTCGACCGGAACGGAAAAGGCCGCCTCGCGGCTGGCACCCATCCCCTCGAAGCTCGAGCCGGTGTCGAGCGCCGCCAGCACCGTGACGAACCGCGTGAGAGCGAGAAGCAGGACGAGGAGGACCAGATCCCCCGGGAACGCCAGGAGGGCCGGGGCTCCCATCGAGGGTACCACTGCCAGCGCCGTCAGGAGGGCGGCGAGCCCCACGACCGGCCCGGCGCGGAACAGCCACGTCGTGGTCCCGCTGATGACGGCGCCCTTGCGGAGCAGCTTTCCGATGTCGTACCAGCCCTGGAGCAAAGGCGGTCCCTTGCGGCCTGCCACGAGGGACTTCGTGCGGGCGATGACGCCCGGTGCGACCGGGGCCAAAGAGAGCGCCAGCACGATCCCGATCAGCGCCGGCGCCATCCCGCTCATAGAGGAGCCTTCTGCGACGCGAGAAACCACGACAACATGAGGATCAGGGTCACGACGATGTAGAGGACGTAGAGCTGCGCGCGGCCGTGATGCAACCACCGCAATCGCGACATTCCGCGGCTCACAGCGTCGAAGGCGGGTCCGTAGAGCCTCTCCTGGAACGGCCGGACGACTTCGGACTGAAACGAGGCGCGCGCAGGAAAGAACCCTTCGGGCGGCACGACCCGCCGCCGGGCCGGGAGGAGCATCGCGAACATCTCGCGGATCGGCTCCCCGAACGACGAGGCGGTGTATTGCATGCGTGGGGTGGGCCGCTCGTAGCCGCAGTCCCACGTAACGGCCACCGACACGTCGCGTCGGGACAGCAGGCGCCGCCGACACCAGGCGAGAGCGACGACGAGAAGGATCAGCAGGGCGAAGACCTTCGGAATTCTCCCGGCAAGCTCGACCGAGCCGGCGAGAGTCCCGGCCGGTACGACTCCAGGAACCGCCGCGGCCGCCGCCGGCTCCACGATCAGGAGGGGCAGACCGGGCGCGAGCCCAAGCAACAGGCAGGAGACGGCCAGAGCCACCATCGAGAAACGCATCGGCGCAGAGGGATCCCGCGCGAGCGAGGCGGCGTCGCCGCGCGACAGGCCGAGGAGGCTCAATCCGGAGAAGCGGAGAAAGCACGCCGCTGCGAGAGAGCCTGCCAGCGCAAGACCGACCAGCGCCGCGAGGGGGAGCAGCCCCTGGGCGCCCGGGAGCGCCATGACGCCGTGAAACGAGCCGAGATAAAGGAGGAATTCGCCGGCGAAACCGTTGAACGGAGGCAGCGCCGTGATGGCCGCGGATCCGGCGAGAATACAGGCTCCCGTGACCGGCATCTTCTTCAAGAGGCCGCCGAGCCGGTCGATCTGCCGCGTGCCCGCCTGCTGGGCGATGACCCCTGCCCCGAGAAAGAGCACTCCCTTGAACAGGGCGTGGTTCAAGAGGTGCAGCAGCGCGCCGGCGAATCCGAGGGCCGCCAGGGCGGGCAGGTCGTAACTGCGGCCGATCACCCCGAGGCCGAGACCGATGGTGATGAGCCCGACGTTCTCCACGCTCGAGTAGGCGAGCAGCCGCTTGATGTCCTGCTGAACCAGGGCGAAGAGCGCACCGACGAGCGCGGAGGCGACACCAAGGCCGAGCAGGGTGGCCCCCCACCAGGGAGGCGGCGGGCCCAGAAACGCGAGCGCTCGCAGCAGACCGTAGATCCCCATCTTGATCATCACGCCGGACATCACCGCGGAAACATGGCTGGGCGCGGCCGGATGGGCTTCCGGCAGCCAGACGTGAAACGGGACGAGCCCCGCCTTGGTGCCGAACCCGACGACGGCGAGGAGGAAAAGAAGTCCCGCCGAAGCCGGACTCGAAAGCTCTGCCGCCGACCGCCATCGATCGAAATCCATGGAACCGGTGGCGGCCGCCAGGGCCACGAACAGAGCCAGCAGAAAGGCGGTGCCCACGTGCGACGCGATCAGGTAAAGCCGCCCGGCTTCACGCACCGCCGGCTTGTCGTCCTCGAAGGTGACCAGGAAGAACGAGCTGAGGGCCATTCCCTCCCATGCCACCAGGAACAGGATCCCGTTCCGCGCCATGACCACGAGCGCCATGCTCGCCACGAGCAGGTTGAAGAAAAACCACGACGGCCCCAAGGGCCGCGGCGTCCTGTCACGCGAGAGATAGGCCGCCCCATAGACGGCGGCCAGGAGGCAAAGCCCGAAGAGGATCAGGAGAAAGAAGGACGAGAGCGGATCCACCTCGAGGGCGAACTCGCCGTAGGGCACCTCCCAGGGGTGCCGCAGCGACAGGGGTGGACGTCCGAGCGACGAGAAGGCGGTAAGAAGACCGAGGGTGCAGGCAGCGGCGCAACTGCCGGAGCCGATCCAGGTGGCGAGCCGCGGACGGGATGAAGCCGCAAGGCTGCCGACGCCGCCGGCCGCGAGGAGGACGAGTGCGACCAGGACGGTGCCCAACGTCGGTCCTTGTGCTCCTTCCCCTCTATGCGTTCGTCACGGACTGGGTCGAACGAGAGGCGAAAGCGTGCCTCACCCAGAGAGGCTTGTCAACCGGATCGCCCGGCCTCCGGATCGACGTGCGCGCCGAATGGGCGAGGGAGGCCGGCCCGGATCGCGGTGAGAAAGGAGGCATACGACTCCGACAATTTTCAGGGAGCTGCGGAGAGAAGCGTGGCGGCCGCCCGCAGCAGGACTCCCATCGCGGCCAGCACGCCGACCGGCAAGGCGAGCCGTCCCTTCGGAAGGCGCGCCACGACGGCGAGACCAAGAACGACGAGCACCCAATACCAGATTGTGAAGATGTCCACCGAGGCGGCGACGGCGCGCAACGTAGGCGCGATCCCGTCGGAGGGGAGGAAATAGCCCAAACTCGAAGGGAGCGCAGGCTCGCCCTCGTCGAGCTGAGTGGTCTTGGTCCCGAGCACCCAGCACAGGGCGGCGGTCTGCGGAACCAGCGAGACCATCTGCGCGTGAAGCTGCAGGGAGAAAACTTTGATGAAGCCGGCCTGTCCTTCCAGCATCATGGTCGTGCCCCACAGCAGCGCGGCAATGAACAAGTTCCCGAGGGCGGGCGCGGCGATGAGGAACACCCAGCTCATGGCGCGCATCGCTCCCAGGATCCGGACCTTGTCGAGCTCTGAGAGCTTCTGCCCGGACCCCTCGATCGCCTTCTGAAGCGTCTGCTGCCACTCGGGCCGGGCGATGAGCGCCCCCGCGACCACGGAGGACAAAAGCATGGAGAAGAGAACGGGAAACACCCAGTTGGGCCGCTCGCGGATCGACTCGGCGACGCGGCGGGGCGCGTAGAAGATTTGCGCGATGCGGGCCAGGGCCTGGAAAGGACCCAGGTCGGCCAAGACGGGCGGCGCTTTCGCCGTAGACATCCCGATCCTGAGAGGGGAGACCGGCTCAGTTGGCGATGGTGACGTCGCGGGTGTCCAGAAGGATTCCGAGCACCCGGTCCAGCTCCACGAGGGCGGTATTATAGTCGACGATGGCCAGGTTCTCCCTTCGCCTCGCCGAGGTCAGATCGGTCTGAAACGTGAGCACCTGGAACGCGGTGCTCATGCCGTTCTCGTATTTCTTCTGTTCCGCGGAGAGCTTCTCCAGCTGCAGCCGCGTGTTCACCTGCGCGGCCTTGACGCGTTTCAGATCCGTCTCGATCTGGCGCACGGCGTTGCGCACCTCCACCAGGGCCGACTGCTCGAGCTGCTCGATAGTGAGCTTCGACTGATCCTGAAGGTACTTCGACTGGGCGTAGGCGGCGTTCGCGGCGCGGTTCCCGAGGGGAATGCCGAGCTGCAGCTCCGCACTCCAGGTGTTGAAGTCCCGGTCCTTGATTTGGGAGTAGGAGTTCCACCTGCTCAGGTCGGGAGGATCGACGGTTGCGGTGCAGAGAGTCGGGTCCGAGGGGATGGGAACGCACCCGGGCGGCGTTCCGGGATCGCCCGTCACGAACGTGACCTGAACGGGGAGAAAGGTGCCCGCGAGGCCCTGGGCGCCATACTGGGCGACGAGATCCAGCCGGTAGAGCTTCTGGTTTTTCTGGAAGCGCACGCTGGCGTCCCTGTTGGCCAGGTCCAGCCTCGCCTGCTCCAGGTCCGGCCTCTTCTCCAGGGCGGTTTTCATCGCCTCGTCCTCGTTCACGATCTTGTCGAGCACCTGCGGCTCGTCGGTGGGTTGGATCGGCTGGTGCCAGAGGGGAGAGTCGGTCGCGATGTTCATCAGCCGCCGGAGATTGTCCTCTGCGAGGCGGATCGCCGCGAGCCCCGTGATGATCCCTTCCTCCTGATCCGCCACCTGGGCTTCGGCCTGCGTGATCTCGATTGGAGGGAGCGTCCCCACCTTGACCTTGATGCGCGTCTGCTCGAGGAAGTCCTGGGCCAGCTTCAGCGAAGCCTCCTTGGCTTTCTGGTCCATGATGGCGAATTGCAGGGCCCAATAGGCCTTTTCCGCCGCCGCGAGTGTCTCGATCACCGTCTGGCGGAACTGCGACCTGCTGATCTTCTCGTTGTTCTGGGCGATGACGATGCCCGTGCGGTTCACCGCCAGCCCGAAATTGCGCAGGAAGGACTGCGTGTAGGTGGCCAGCGCTTGGCTGAAATAAGAGGGGTTGACCGTAGAGAAGGTGTTGTTCGTGCTGGTGCGGTTGGTGAAGACGTTGAATTGGAACCGGCTGCCGATCTCGAACGCCTCGTTGTAGGTGGCGGCGAAGCTCCGGTTGCGGTCGGTGACGAGATTGCCGCCGCTGAGCGCGGAGCTTCCCGGCTGATTGTTCTCGCTCTTCCGCGCGCTGAGGTCCAGCAGGGGAGAGAAGAAGGCCTTCTCGGTCTCGATGTTGGTTTCCGCAATCTTGGGATCGAAGCGCCGGACGGCGATGCTCAGGTTCTTCTCCAGCGCCGATTTCAAGACCTCCTGCAGGGAAAGGGTCCCCGGAGCGCTCTGGTATTCGAGCAGCGTGGGGGTGCCCGGCTCGGGTGCCGCGGGAGGAGGAGGCTCCTGGGCCGGAAGCGGCGGCCCTCCGGCCGCCGAGAAGGCGACGCAGAGAACGACGACTAGAACCCCGCGCGAGAACCTTTTCATGGAATCCTCTCCTGATCGAAGCCGACATCCCGCGGAACCGGATCCGGGAAGCTTCCCCCGGCCGGGCCGAGACGGATTGGGTTAAGGACAAAAGTCAGTGGGGTATACGAAATCAGTTCCCTCGGGGTTCACCCGAAAGGCCGGTCCCCGACCGGGTGGACCAGGTGGCACGAGGCCAGGTGCCCCGTTCCCGAGTCCAAAAGCTCGGGCTCCACTCGCGGACAAACCTCCACCGCCACGGGACATCGCGGATGAAACGCGCAACCCGGGGGAGGCGCCGCGGGGCTCGGGAGCTCCCCTTTCAGGGGAATCCTTGCCGGTTTCACCGTCGGATCGGGCACCGGGACGGCGGATAGAAGAGCCCGCGTGTAAGGATGTTGCGGGTCCTCGTAAAGGGCTTCCGCATCCGCCAGCTCCACGATCTTTCCCAGGTACATGACCGCGACCCTGTCGCTGATGTGCTCGACGACGCTCAGGTCGTGGGCAATGAATAGATAGGTCAGGGAAAGCTCCTCCTGGAGGTCCATGAGCAAGTTCACCACTTGCGCCTGGACGGACACGTCCAGCGCCGAGACCGGCTCGTCGCAGATGATCAGCTTGGGATTCAAAGCCAGGGCCCGCGCGATGCCGATGCGCTGCCGCTGCCCGCCGGAGAACTCGTGCGGATATCGCCGCATGGCGGACGGATCCAGTCCGACCTTGCAAAGCAGGTCGGCCACCCGGTGCTCGCGCTCCGACCCCTTCGCGATCCTGTGGATCGCCAGCGGTTCTCCCACGATCGAGCCAATCCTCATGCGTGGATTCAGCGAGCTGTATGGATCCTGGAAGATGACTTGAAGCTGCCGGCGGGCCCGGCGCATGTCGCGGGGAGAAAGGGCGAGAAGGTCCTTCCCGTCGAACCTCACGCTCCCCGCGGTCGGCTCCAGCAAGCGGAGAATGCACCGCCCGGTGGTGGTCTTGCCGCTTCCGGACTCGCCCACCAGGCCCAGGGTCTCTCCGCGGCGGAGCGTGAGGTCCACCCCGTCCACGGCCCGTACGAAGCCGCTCACCTTGGAGAAGACTCCCCGACGGATGGGGAAGTATTTCCTGAGTCCCCGCACTTCGAGCAGATTCCCGTTGCGCTCGTCACTCATCCGACCACCGCACTTCCCTCGCCTTCCGAAGGATGATGCAAGAAGCAGGAGACCTTCCGCTCTCCTTCGAGAGGCAGCAGCTCGGGCTCCAGCTTGCGGCAGACTTGCATGACGTCGGTGCAGCGGGGCGCGAAAGGACAACCCGGCTCGCGTGAGAGAGGGTCGGGGACGCTTCCCGGGATGGAGGCAAGACGGCGACGGGCGGATCGTTGCCTCCCTCCCAGGCGCGGCACCGAACGCAGGAGCCCGATGGTATAGGGATGCTTGGGAGAGGCGAAGAGCTCCCGCACGGGCGCCTCTTCCACGATGCGGCCTGCATACATCACCGCGACGCGATCGGCGGCTCCGGCAATCACCCCCAGGTTGTGGCTGATCAGGAGCATCGACAGGCCGAACTCGTCTTTGAGTCTCTTCAGAAGGTCGAGAATCTCCGCCTGGATCGTCACGTCCAGGGCGGTGGTCGGCTCGTCCGCCATGATCAGAGACGGCTTGCAGGAAAGCGCCATGGCGATCATCACGCGCTGGCACATGCCTCCACTCATCTGATGGGGGTACTCGCGCACCCGCCGCTCGGCATCGGCAATCTGCACGAGCCTCAACAGCTGCACGGCCTGCGAGAGGGCATCCTTCTTGGAGACCTTGTTGTGCACCCGGATGGCTTCGGCGATCTGGTCTCCGACGGTATACACCGGGTTCAGCGCCGCGACCGGCTCCTGGAAGATGAGGGCGATCTGCTTGCCGCGCACCTTGCGTATCTCCGGCTCGCTCAGCTTGAGGAGATCGCGACCGCGGTATCGGATCGCTCCCGTGGCGATCCGGCCCGGAGGAGTGATCAATCGAAGGATGGAGAGCGCGGTCAAGCTCTTTCCGCATCCCGACTCCCCGACCAGTCCGAGCGTCTCCCCTTCCCGGATGAAGAAGGAGACCCCATCCACGGCGCGGACGATCCCCTCGGGGAGGCTGAACTGCACCCGGAGATCCTCCACTTCCAGAAGGGGCCGAGACGATTCGCTCAAAAAGACACCTCGGGCCTGTGGACTCCGAAGACCCGTCGCATGGCGTCGGAGATTTCTCCCAGAGTGGCGCTCGCTTCCACGGCGCGGAGGATCGCCGGGAGGAGGTTCTGCCCCTCCTCCGCCTTTCGTCTCACCTCGTCGAGCGCTCGCGCGACCCCGCCGCCGGCGCGCCGCTTCTTGAACTTCGCGACCCGACGGATTTGTTCCTTCTCCAACGCGGGATCCGGCTGGTGGATTCTCGGGGGGCGCTCCTCTTCCGAGCGGTACCGATTGACGCCGACGACCCCTTGCTCTCCCGATTCCACCGCCTTGTGCGCCCGGTACGCCGATTCCTGGATCTCCCTGGCGATGAACCCTTCCTCGATCGCGCGGATCACGCCGCCCATCCGGTCGATGCGCTCGAGGTAGTCGCGCGCGCCGGCCTCGAGGCGGCTCGTGAGGCTCTCGACGTAATAGGATCCTCCGAGGGGATCCACGGTATCCGCCACGCCCGTCTCGTACGCCAGGATCTGCTGGGTGCGCAAAGCCACCGAAACGCTCTGCTCGGTGGGCAAGGAAAGGGCCTCGTCCATGGAGTTGGTGTGGAGCGACTGGGCCCCTCCCAGGATCGCCGAGAGGGCCTGGTAAGCGACCCTGACGACGTTGTTTTCCACCTGCTGCGCGGTGAGCGACGATCCCGCCGTCTGGGCGTGGAATCTCATCATGAGGGCCCGCTCGTCCTCGACCTGGAACCGCTCGCGCAACAGCCGCGCCCAGAGCCGCCGCGCCGCACGGAACTTGGCGACTTCCTCGAAAAGGTTGTTGTGCGAGTTGAAGAAGAACGAGATGCGGGGAGCCACGTCCTCGATCTCGAGTCCCGCGCTTTTGGCCGATCGGAGGTACTCCAGGCCGTTCGCCAGAGTGAAGGCGATCTCCTGCACCGCGGTGGCCCCCGCCTCGCGGATGTGGTACCCGCTGATGCTGATGGTGTTCCACCGGGGAAGGTGGTCCTTGCAGTAGGCGAACAGGTCGGTCGCGATCCGGAGCGAGGCCCGCGGCGGATAGATGTAGGTGCCCCGGGCCATGTACTCCTTCAATACGTCGTTCTGCACCGTGCCCGAAAGCTTCGCCGGCGGAATGCCGTTCTTCTTCCCGATCGCGATGTAGAAGCACAAGAGGATGGCGGCCGTCGCGTTGATCGTCATGGAAGTCGAGACTTTATCGAGCGGGATTCCTCGCAGCAGCGCTTCCATGTCCTCCAGCGAGTCGATCGCCACGCCCACCTTCCCTACCTCCCCCTTGGCCATCGGATGATCGGAATCGAATCCCATCTGCGTGGGGAGGTCGAAGGCGACCGACAGTCCCGTCTGCCCGTGCGCCAGCAGGAACTTCAGCCGCCGGTTGGTCTCCTTCGCCGAACCGAAGCCCGCGTACTGGCGCATCGTCCAAAGACGGCTGCGGTACATCGTCGGCTGGATGCCACGGGTGAGCGGAAGCTCCCCGGGAAAACCGATGTCGGCCTCGACGTCGAGGTCCTGGAGATCGCGGGACGTATAGAAGGGTCGGATCTCGATGCCGGAGCTGTTCGTGAAGCTCGGCTTTCTCTCGGAATGCTTCTTCATCGATTCCCTGGGCCCGTTAAACGCCTGAACGAGCGAGACTTCCACGATGGCTTGACCGGTTAAGCTATCACAAGGGTCCGATCTCATCAACCCTCGGCGGAATGCGCGGGCGGCGGGATCAGGGTAGACTCTTCCCCATGAATCCGATGGGAAGTCCTTCGAGCAGGGGAGTCGCCCGGGCCGGCCTCGCGGCGGCGGCCGCGGGATTGATGGGACTCCTGGCGGTGGGAGCGTGGCTGAGGCCCGGGCTGCCCTTCGAAGGAGGCGATCTCTCCGAACGGGCCTCCTACCTCCTGAGGCATTCTCGATGCTGGATCGGGGGATGGCTGCTGTGCGGCTTCGGCGCGCTGCTGGTCGTGAACCTGTATCGAGTGCTGGCCGCGCGTTGGAGCGGGGCCTCCGAAGGAAAGTGCGGCCTCGCGATCATCCTCGCCACGGCCGGTCTCGCGGCGGATCTCTCGGGGGTGGCGCTTTGGATGATTGCCGCGCCGGGCCTCGGCGCGGACCAGCTCAAACTGGTCGACAAGATGGCGCTGGCCCTGTCCCTGTTCGTCGCGAAGATTCTCTACAGCCTGGCGGGAATGCTTCTCACCTTCGCGGGATGGAGGGAGCTTCCTCGCGGCCTCGGGGTTCTGGCTTTCGCCGTCTGGCTGTCCGGATTCTACGTCGCGGGGAAGACTGCCTGCGGCTGCGGTCCCGGCCTTTTCTGGGGACTCGCCGTGCTGGCGATCCTCTTCATCGCCTGGTCCGCGTCGCTGGGAGTCCATTACTTGCGCATTCCTCCCGGCCGCATGGGCGGAGAGGCCTC
>DASYRY010000093.1:0-2715 GCA_036004025.1 Candidatus Polarisedimenticolia bacterium
AGCGGCTCTTGCGGGCGTCCCGCGGCCATCCGCTCGAGGACAGGGACGCGCTCCGCATCCATGCCCCCTCGCGCCGCATCGATCAGGAAGCGCACGGAGGGATCGGTGGTGACGGAGGTCTGGAGGGTGATCCATTCCATCACCGGCGTCACGGCGAGGAAGCACAGGCACGCCAGCACGCTCAGGACTCTTTCCGAGCGCTTCAGGTACGGCTGGGCAATCGCCAGCCAATAGGCCAGCAGCCACCATCCGGAAAGCCATACGAGCGCGGGGAGCATCCACATCGCCCAGGCTGCCGTCTGCGCCGCGGGAACTGACAAGGAGCGGACCCACCGCTCGTAGAGGTCGTGCTGGACCGAGCGAGCCGTGCGCAGGGCGCAAAGAATCGACCAGAGGGCTGCGCCACACACACTCCCCGCCAGCACCACCAGTAAAAGATTTCCGCCCTTCGCAGTCCGCGCGCTCGGATTCCGGAGCATCGCACGTACTCCTTGATACAGTGCCGTGACGGCACCGCCCCAGTCCCCTTCCTGGCTCCAGAGCGTTCGAGCCGAGCCGAAAAATGCCGCGGGCTCGTCGGGAGCGAATTCCGAGGCGAGATGGAAACTCTCCAGCGCGCGAGCCCCGTTGCGCGCTTCCAAGGCGCGATTCCCTTCCGCGACGAAAGCTCCTGCCACGCTCTCGGCGCCCAGGATCCCCTCGCGGCGCACCACTTCACGCATGAGGTCCACCTGCCTGCGGGCTGCGGCGAGGTCGTTGTGCTCCAGGGAGACTTTTCGCCGAAACCACAGATCAGCCAGGACCTCCTGGACGTTCAAGGAGGACCGGGCCCTCGCGGGGGACGTGGAGGAAGGAGGAGCAGACTGGGTCGCATCGCCCGGCTGGGGAAGTCGAATGACCTCGGGCGTTCGGGTTTCCTGGGCCATCCTTGGAGGCGCGAGGAATCCCGAAGCGAGCAGGGAAGCGCCCGCTACGATTCTCACCCACCCGAGCCGAGCCTGGGTTGTCCGCGGGAGGATGTGTTCGACCAGGGGATCCGCTCCTTTCCGGGGCGGAAGGTGGCGGGTCAGCGCTTCGCGGACGCCGCCCGTCGCGAGAACTCTATTTTCAGGTGGACCAGGAGGTCCTCCAGAGTGTGTTTCTCGTCGGCATTCAAGTTGTTCCGGGTCTTTTCCTTCAGCATCGCCAGGATCTCGATGGTCTGGCGGGCCTCCTCGAGGTTCGTCTCGACCTCCCCTGTGGCGGGATTCCGTTCTCCGGTCATCTGATGAAGGGCGACCTGAGCGAGATAGCGGACGAAATTCTCGAAGCCGATGGCGTACGGATCCTCTTTGGCCCCCGCCGTCTCGACCGGAGGCGCGATCGGGGCGCGCGGCACTTCCGGCTTCGGCTGATCGGGCTCCCTCCGCTCGCCGCTCTGAGTGAACGAGCGTCGATCGGTCACTTTGATCTCCTCGGAATCTGCCTTCAATTCTTCGGGCATCGGCGCTACCGCGAAAAGCGGGAGCGCGAGCCTCGCAAAAAGCTCGCGACCCGTCGTGAGGAACTGGATGTTAGCACCGCCGCAACGCCCAATTCAAGGCGCGCCTTGCCCCGTCTCGACGGCTTCGGTAGACTGCCTCTCCGATCGCCTCGAGACGGAGTCTCCATGCCCTCCGAGCTGGAAACCCTCCTGCAGATCATGGGTCGACTTCGCGGACCCGACGGCTGCCCCTGGGATCGAGAGCAGACGCTCCAGACGCTTCAAGGCTTCCTGCTGGAAGAAGCCCATGAGGTGCTCCAGGCGCTCGAGCAAGGGGATCCGTCATCCCTCGAGGAGGAGCTGGGGGATCTGTTGTTTCAGATCGTGTTTCAGAGCCGCATTGCGGAGGAGCTCGGCTGGTTCGACTTCCAGAAGGTCGCGGGCCGGATCGTCGAGAAGCTCATCCGCCGTCATCCTCATGTTTTCGGAGAATCGACTCTCGCCACGGCCGGCGAGGTGGTGCGACAGTGGGAAGAGCTCAAGGAGAAGGAGCGCAAGCACGCAGGCGATCCTTCCCGCCTCTCGGGAGTGCCGCGCAGCCTTCCGGCATTGCTGTGCGCCCTCCGGCTCTCGCAGAAGGCCGCCCGTGCCGGCTTCGACTGGTCCACGCCCGGCGACGTCTTTGTCAAAGTGCGCGAGGAAATCCAGGAATGGGAAGAGGCCACGCATCATGCCGGGAAGGAGCGCGCCCAACAGGAGCTGGGAGACTTGCTGTTCAGCCTGGTCAACGCCGCCCGCAAGCTGGGCCTCGACCCGGAGGCCGCGCTCCACTCGGCCAACCAGGAATTCCGGCGTCGATTCATCTGGATGGAACAAGCCCTCTCGGCGACGGGCGAGAAGGCGGAGAATCTCTCGGCCCAGCGCTGGGACGAGCTCTGGCGGAAAGCCAAGCTGGCGCCTCCGGAGTAACTAGAGAAACTTGGATTGTCCGAATCGCCCCAGCTTCCGAAACTTCTCGTAGCGCGCCGCGCGGCGCTGCGCGGGATCCATAGGGACAAGATCCTCCAGCTGCCGGGATAGCACCGAGTCCATGAGCTCGGCCGCCCGGCGCGGATCGGCATGGGCTCCTCCGATCGGTTCTGCAATCACTTCGTCCACCACGCCAAGCTCGCGCAGGTCCTCCGCGGTGATCCGCATCGCATGGGCTGCCGTCGGCGCTTTGCTCGCGTCGTTCCAGAGAATCGCCGCGCATC
>DASYRY010000094.1:0-5422 GCA_036004025.1 Candidatus Polarisedimenticolia bacterium
CGCCCGCTTTCTGAGCCTCGGCCAGGGTGGCGTACTGGGTGGAGCTCAAATTGATGAACAGATTGCTGAAATCCACGTTGCCCAGGAGCAATCCGATGGGGGGCATGAGGATGTCGTTGACCAGTGAGGCGACCACTTTTCCCACGCCGGCACCGATGATGACGCCGACGGCGAGCGCGAGGGCGTTGGTCTGAAGCAGGAAGTCCTTGAATCCTTTCACGGCTCACCTCCCAGGGCGAACGCCCTCCATCCGGTCGTCGGGACCGGAGTATGGTTCATCCGCCGCGGGCTTTGCAACCCACTGGAATCTCGCTTCTTGTCGAAGTTTCGAGAAGTCCCCTCCGGTTACGCTCCGGACGTGCGTCCTGCGCTCCCGATGGTGTCGCGGCCCCCGAAGGGGATAGAATGACGAACCATCCGAGAGCCATTCGCGTTTTCTGGGACGGGGGCGGAGCGGGGAGCCGTGATCGGCAAGACATTCAAGAACTATACGGTGGAGGAAGTCCTCGGCAAGGGAGGCATGGGCGTCGTCTATCGCGCGCGAGATACGCGGCTTGGACGGCCTGTCGCCTTGAAGGTCCTGCGCAGCGAGGTGGTCCAGGACCCGGACCGGCGCCGGCGGTTCATCCAGGAGGCGCGTGCCGCCTCGGCGGTGAACCATCCCGCCATCGCGCAGATCTACGACATCGAAGAATCCGAAGACACCACTTTCATCACCATGGAATTCGTGGATGGAGCCACCGTCCGCCAGCTCATGGAGCGCAACGAGCTGGACCTTTCTTCCGCCCTGGAAGTGGCTGTGTCGGTGGCGGATGGCCTTGCCCGCGCCCACGAGGCGGGAATCGTTCACCGGGATATCAAATCGGACAATGTGATGGTCACCCGGGACGGCCACCCCAAGATCCTCGACTTCGGCCTCGCCAAGCTCCTTGACGCCGACGCAGATTCCGATCCCTCGGCCAGCCGGCTCGAGACCGTCACGCGGACCCAAGCCGGGATGATCCTGGGGACCATCCAATACATGAGCCCGGAGCAGGCGCGGGGTTTTCCGGCGGACAGGAGATCCGACGTCTTCTCCTTCGGAGTTCTCCTCTACGAGATGGCCTCCGGCAGCCTTCCTTTCAAGGGGGCCAGCGTCCTCGACACCCTGCACGCGATCGCTTATTTGGAGACCCAGCCGATCACCACTTTGAAGGCGAACCTCCCCTATTCCCTCCAGAAAGTGATTGACCGTTGTCTCCAGAAGAAGCCGGAGGACCGCTACCAGGACATGAGGGAGACCGTCGTCGATCTCAAGAAGGTGAAGCGGGAAGTGGAGTCGGGCGTCACCGGAGGCGTGCCGCTGGTGGATAGGGTGCGCTTCTGGATGGGAGGCTTGACCACCAAGGGGATCCTCTGGGCGGCGATTGCCGGAGCGGTGGTGGGAGGACTCTTTTTCGCCTGGCTGCTGGGCAGTGAACAAAGGAACTGGGGAGGCCTCCTCCTGGTCGCCATTCTGGGCGCTTTCATCTTTCGGCGGTTCCGCAATCGCGGGCAGCGGGAGGCAAGGCGCTTCGTGAAGAGGACCTCGGCGCTGCGTGAGGTTCGTCTGATCACGCTGCACAAGGGTGAGTTCACGGTGGTCGTGGAGAATCCCACCGCGAAGACCTACCTCAAGCTCAATGCTTTGCTGACTTCCGCCAACGAGAGGCTGTACCACGGCGATCCGATGACCCTGGTGGTGAAGGAGGGGCTGGCCGAGGAGGAGCTGCGGAAAGTCCTCTCCTCGCCGGGAGTCCGGTTTCTTCGCGAGGACAAGAGGCGTCCGGCGCGCCTGAAGTCGGCGGGACCGGGAAGGTGACATGAGACTCGAGAGCGACGCCTTTGAGCCTTCTGGAATGATTCCGTCCGAGCACACCTGCGACGGGATGGATGTTTCTCCGCCGCTCGCCTGGTCGGATCCGCCCGGCAATACGGCGAGCTTCGCCCTTGTCTGCGACGATCCCGACGCGCCTTCGGGAAGCTGGGTCCACTGGATCGTTTGGAACATCCCTGCCGCCGAGCACCGCCTGACGCAAGAGGTGGAAAAGTCCGCGGAGGTTTCCGGCGGCATCCGGCAGGGAACCAACGATTTCCGGCGCGTGGGATACGGCGGCCCGTGCCCTCCCTCGGGCACGCATCGATACTTCTTCCGCCTCTTCGCCCTCGACACCGTCCTGGCTCTCCCCGCCTCCGCGACGAGGAAGGATCTGGAGCGCGCGATGCGAGGACATGTCCTCGCGCAGGCCGAGCTGATGGGCAAGTACCAGCGGTCGTGAGGGGCCGTGCCGGAGAATCGTAAGGCAACCTTCGAAAAATGGTTCGCGGCATTGGAGCGTCGCCATCTCTCGAAGCTCACCTTCAGCGAGGTCCGCAGGGCCCTCGCGGCTCTCTCCTCGATCTACGTGGAGCGCCGCGAGCGTCTGGAATCGGGAGCGGCCCTGGAGGGAGAAGGGAAGCGGGCCGCGTTCGCACTTTTCTACTCCCCTTTGCATTTCCTTACGATCCGGGGGATCGTGAGAGCGCTGGGGCTCTCGACTCCTTCCCCGCGGAGAATCCTCGACCTGGGCTGCGGCACCGGCGCGGCGGGCGCTGCGTGGGCGCTTGAGTGTCCCGCCCTTCCGTCCCTTCTCGGCCTGGATCGGAATGGATGGGCGGTTTCCGAGACGCGCTGGACGTACGCCGCTCTCGGGCTGGGAGGGGAAGCTCGGCGCGGTGAAGGGGTCAGGGCGCGCCTGAGTGGGGAAGGGGAGGCGATCCTGGTGGCCTTCATGGTCAACGAACTCTCGAGTGACGAACGGGCGGATTTCCTTCCCAGGCTCCTCGATGCGGCGAAAGGCGGGAGGCAGGTCCTGGTGGTGGAGCCGATTGCCCGCCGGGCGTTCCCTTGGTGGGAAGACTGGTCGGCGGCCTTTCGGTCGGCCGGGGGAAGGAGCGACGACTGGCGGTTCCCCATCGAGCTGCCCGAGACGCTCCGGCTGCTGGATCAGGCGACTGGAATGGATCACCGGGAGCTGACGGCCAGAAGTCTTTTGGCAGGGGCGAGGGCGTAGAGATAGACGATCGGTTCGCCCGTGGAATCGGGCTGAGGTCAGTCATGAGTCTGTTCGGAAAGAATCCACCAGAGCCTGCAGAGCCAGGGATGAAGCGCGTGAAAAACGCCCTCGCGATCGCCAGCGGCAAGGGAGGTGTGGGGAAATCAACCGTGGCGACCCACCTGGCGCTGGCGCTCTCGCTCAGCGGCGCGAAGGTGGGACTGATGGATGCCGACATCTATGGACCGTCGGTGCCCACCATGCTGGGAGGCGGTTCCTCCCCGCAGCCGGCAGGGCAGCCGGGAGTGATTCATCCGGTCGAGAAGCGAGGGCTGAAGTTCGTGTCGATGGGCCTGTTCACCGGGCGGGACACGCCGGTCATCTGGCGCGGCCCCATGGCCACCAAGATGATCCAGCAATTCCTATCCCAGGTGGCATGGGGAGAGCTGGATTATCTTCTCATCGATCTGCCGCCGGGGACCGGTGACGTTCAGCTCACCCTGACGCAGTCGGCGCCGCTGGTGGGTGCCGTCATCGTTACGACCCCCCAGGAAGTCGCCGTGAGCGTGACTCTCCGGGGGTTGAGGATGTTCGAGCAGGTGCAGGTCCCGATCCTGGGCATCATCGAGAACATGAGTGCCTTCATCTGCCCGCACTGCGGCAAGACCACGGAAGTCTTCCGCCACGGCGGAGGGCGAAAAGCCGCCGAAGAGCTTGGCGTCTGCTTCCTGGGAGAGATTCCGTTGGATCCCGCCATCGCCGAGGCCGGCGACGCGGGAGTCCCGGTGGTGGCCGAGGGTGGCGCCGGCCCGAAATCGGCATCGGCCCGTGCGTTCGGCGACATTGCGGAGAAGCTGGTCCGGGAAGTGACGCGGGTGAACGAGCTGACGGAATCGGTGCGCCACCAGCCGAAAGAGGTGAAGGCGGCCGACGGAGTCGTGGAGATAGCCTGGACCGACGGGCACGTCAGCCGTCTTCCCTTCAGGTCCTTAAGGCAAGCCTGCCCATGCGCCCTCTGTGTCGACGAATGGAGCGGAGAGCGCCGGTTGGATTCCAATCGCGTTCTGATGAGCGTGAGACCTCTCGACATCCGTCGTGTGGGTCGATACGGCCTGCAGTTCAACTGGTCGGACCTGCACGGCAGCGGCATCTATACTTATGATTACCTGCGGTCTCTGGATCCCACTGCCCCGAAGGCTGAAAAACCCGCCCAATAGCGCTGAAATGCAAGGGTTGACAATCGCAGACTGAAACGGTACTATTTCCTTCGATACCGTACAGTTTCGGTCCTGTTTGAGAGAGGTTGCCTACCGTGATCCGAATGACCCGTCTGGCCGATTATGGAATAGTCCTCCTCACCTACTTCGCAAGGGACCCCGACAAGACAATGCATAACAGCCGAGACGTGGCCGCCGCCGCACGCCTCCCGCTCCCCACGGTGAACAAGATTCTCAAGGCGCTGACGAGGAAGGGGTTGCTGGTATCCCACAGGGGAGTGAAGGGGGGATACAGCCTGGCGCGGCGGCCGGAGGAGATCTCCGTGGCGGATATCATCACCGCGACGGAGGGTCCTGTGGCGCTGACCCAATGCACGCAGAGCCTGCCGGGACTCTGCGTGCAGGAATCCTGCTGCCCGGTCCATGGAAACTGGCAGCGCATCAACGACGCCATCCGACTGGCGCTCGAAAGCGTGAAACTGTCCGAGATGGCGCGGCCGTTTCCCCAACAGCCTCTTACCCCGGCCCGAATCATCGTGCACAAGGAGGCGCGGGTTTCATGAGCACTTCCACCAAGACCATCCAGGATCTGACCGAACAGGAATACAAATACGGGTTCGTCACCGACATCGAGGCCGAGACGATCCCGCGCGGGCTCAACGAAGAGATCGTCCGGCTCATCTCGTCGAAGAAAAACGAGCCGGAGTTCATGCTGGAGTGGCGTCTGAAGGCCTATCGACATTGGCTCACGATGAAGGAGCCGACCTGGCACAACGTCCACTACCCCGCCATCGACTACCAGGCCATCTTCTATTACTCCGCTCCGAAGCAGAAGAAGTCTCCCAAGAGCCTCGACGAGATCGATCCCGAGCTGCTCAAGACCTATGAAAAGCTCGGCATTCCCCTGGCGGAGCAAAAGCTGCTGGCGGGAGTGGCGGTCGACGCCGTGTTCGATAGCGTCTCGGTAGCCACCACCTTCAAGGCGAAGCTGGCGGAGCTGGGGATCATCTTCTGCTCCTTCTCGGAGGCGGTGCTGAACCATCCGGACCTCGTGAAGAAATACTTGGGGTCGGTCGTCCCCTACAGCGACAATTTCTTCGCCACCCTCAACTCGGCGGTGTTCAGCGACGGGTCGTTCGCGTACATCCCCAA
>DASYRY010000095.1:0-16061 GCA_036004025.1 Candidatus Polarisedimenticolia bacterium
CGCGCCGCGGATCTCGAGATCCATAGCCGCGACGCGGAAGCCGGAGCCCAGGTCGCTGAACTCCTGGAGGGCCTTCAGGCGCTTGCGCGCGATCGGGGTGAGGGCGGTGCGGGGAGGAACCAGGAAGTAGGCGTAGGCGCGCCGGTCCGATCGACCCACCCGCCCGCGGAGCTGATAGAGCTGCGACAGGCCGAAGCGATCGGCACGGTTCACCAAAATGGTATTGACTCGAGGGATGTCCAGGCCATTCTCGATGATCGTGGTGGAGAGGAGAACGTCGTGATCTCCTTTGAGGAACGCCAGCATGGTGCGCTCGAGCTCTTTTTCCCCCATCTGGCCGTGGGCCACTGCGATGCGCGCCTCGGGCGCGAGCCGGCGCAGGAGCGCCGCCATCGACGCGATGCTCTCCACGCGGTTGTGAACGAAGTAGACCTGCCCGCCGCGCTTGATCTCGTTGCGCACGGAGGTGGCGATGACGCCCGCGCGGAAGGCCACGATGTGGGTCTGGATCGCCAGCCGGTTCTTCGGAGGCGTCTCGATGACCGACAGATCGCGGATGCCCGCCAGGGAGAGCTGCAGCGTGCGCGGGATCGGCGTGGCGCTCATGGCAAGGACGTCCACGTTCTTCTTGAAGTGCTTGAGCCTCTCCTTGGCCGAGACGCCGAAGCGCTGCTCTTCGTCCACCACGAGCAATCCCAGATCCTTGAACGTCACGTCCTTCGAGAGGAGGCGGTGGGTTCCGATAATCACGTCCACCCGCCCGGCCTCCAGGTCCTTGGCCACCGCCTTCTGCTCGAGGGCGGTGCGGAATCGGCTGAGCATCTCCACGCGGGCGGGGAAGCCGGCGAAGCGCTCCCTGAACGTGGCCATGTGCTGCGTCGCGAGCACCGTCGTGGGGACCAGCACCGCCACCTGCTTCCCTTCCATCACCGCCTTGAACGCCGCGCGCAACGCCACCTCCGTCTTGCCGAAGCCCACGTCCCCGCAGATGAGCCGGTCCATGGGAAGAGGAGACTCCATGTCGGACTTGACCTCCACGATGGCCCGCCGCTGGTCTTCCGTCTCC
Source organism: Candidatus Polarisedimenticolia bacterium (assembly GCA_036004025.1). Classification (GTDB taxonomy): domain Bacteria; phylum Acidobacteriota; class Polarisedimenticolia; order Gp22-AA2; family AA152; genus AA152. The sequence goes on from DASYRY010000095.1 coordinate 1,067, forward strand.
TCGAAGGGAAAGGCCCCTTCGAACTCCCTCTGCCAGGGGGTGTCGGGTCCGAAGGCGTGTCCGGCCGAGGCTTTCCGTGCGGCGTAGAGCTGCAGCAGCTCCTCCGCCATGTCACGCATCGCCCGGCGGACTTTTCGCTTGGTCCGCTCCCACGTCACGCCGCCGAGGCGATCCAGCTTCGGGACACGATCCCCCGAACCGCTGTACCGCTGCACCAGATCGAGCCTTTCGACGGGGACGTACAACCGGTCCTTGCCTTCGAATTGCAGCTCCATGAAATCGGAGGTGCGGCCGTTCTCCTCGAGGCGCACCGCTCCCGCGTACCGCGCGATCCCGTGATCCGTATGGACCACGAGATCCCCCACCTTCAGATCGCGAAAGTCGGGAGAGAACACTCCCAGCCGACGGCGACGCGCCTCCTTCTCATGGATCTCGCCGAAGATTTCCTGCTCGGCGACCACCAGGATCCCGGCGTCGGGCAGGATGAATCCGGCTTCCAGGCTTCCCGGGAGAATCAGGCGCGCGGCGGCGGGAGGAGGCGGCACCGCGGGATCCTCCCAGAGCGTGGCGGGTTCTCCGAGATCGCGCAGGATCTCGGCGAGGCGCTCCATGCGGCCGTGGCTGCCCACGGCGATCAGAGTCTTCCAGCGGCTCGAGGCGGCGCTTGCCAGATCCGCCCCGAGATCCGGGAGCCGGCTCACGTAGCTGCGGGCCGGACGGCAGGGGATCTTGGTCTCCTGTTCCCGGGATGCGAGAGGGATTTCCGAGACGAACAAGGGCGCGCGGCGAACCGCACTTTCCAGCTCGCCCTTGGAAATGAACACCTCCTCCGGCGCCGGGAGACCGAAGGCTTCCGAGAACTCGTAGGAGGCGTGGATCTCCTCCCAGGTCTTCGCCACTTCTTTCAGGACGGTTTCGGGCTCCTCCACGACGAGGGTGGCGCCCGGCGCGAAAGCCGTCAGCGGGACGGCGCCCGGATCCAGCAGCCTTGCGAAAGCCTCCATTCCTGGAAAGCCCCCTTCCGCCTTGAGCTCCTCCAGCAGCGCCGCGCGCCGGACGGCGCCCGGTCCCCCCTCCTCGGCACGGGAGCGAAGATGCTGTTCCAGCATCTGCAGCGGAGCCCGCTCCAGCGGGATCTCCCGCACCGGCAGAAGCTCGATCGAGGGAAGCGGCTCCATGGAGCGCTGGGTCTCGGGATTGAAGGAGCGCAGGGTCTCCACCAGCTCTTCATAGAACTCTAGTCGCACCGGAACTTCCGCTTGGGGAAGGAACAGGTCCACCACGCCTCCCCGGCGGGCGAATTCGCCTGGAGAAGTCACATGCTCGACCCGGATGTATCCGGCCGGGAACAAAAGGCCGCAAAGCCGGTCGGGGCTCAGGAGATCTCCGGGCTGGATGGGGAGTCGCGCGGCCGCGAAACGCTCGGGCGAAGGAACCCTGTAGAAAAGGGAGCGGGCCGGCACGAGGATCAGGACCGTCCGCTCCGAGAGCAGGTGATTGAGCGCCACGACGCGATCGCAGCTCACCTGGAGGTGGGGGGAGAGTCCCTGATAGGGATCGGCGTCGAGCGCGGGAAGGACATCCACCGCCGGCTCCCCCGCTCCCAACCATGCTTTCCAGGTGCGCAGGTCCTTCTCCCAGCGCTCGGTCTCCGAGTCTCCCGCGGTGATCAGGATCATCGAGCGCTTCAGCTCCCGCTGCAGCAGGAGGAGATGGAGCGCGCGAGCGGAGCCGGTCAGGCCGCTCAACACCCCGCGGCGGCCCTTTTGGAGGGAAGCGGCCAGTTCGGGAAGGCCGGCCCTGGCGCCGGCCGCGGACAGCAGGGATCCGACGGAAGGAATCACGGGCGGCGGATGGCTCGAATTCTCCGGAGGAGGGCGGTCGTCGACAACCCCCGGGAGAGGGGGACGACCCGGACCACGCCCCCATCGCGCTCCACCACGCTTCTTCCCACGATGCGCGAAGGGCGCCAATCCCCCCCTTTGACGAGCACCCGGGGTCTTACCTGCTGGATGATTCTTTCGGGTGTCGGCTCCGGAAACACCACCACGTAATCCACGCTCTCGAATGCCGCCAGGATCTCGGCCCGCTCGCGCGCCTTCAGGATGGGGCGTCCCGGTCCCTTGAGCTTGCGGACCGAGGCATCGCTGTTGAGGGCCACCGCCAGAGCGTCCCCCAGTCCCCGGGCGCGCGCCAGCAGTTTCACGTGACCGGGATGCACCAGATCGAAGCAGCCGTTGGTGAAGACGAGACGCTCGCCCGCGGCGGCCATCCGCCGCGACACGGCCGCCAGCTCCGCCCGTGTCACGATCTTCTTGGAGCAAGTCGTCACGTTTTTCCCCGATACCCGCCGCTCTTCGCCCGCAGTGCCATGCGGAAGAGGTCCCAGAGCATTTGCGAGCTGTCCCGCAGCATGCCTACCTTGGAAAGAGGGGAATTCCTCCAGATCACCGGGACTTCCGCTACGCGGATTCCCTCCAGGCGGGCCAGCATGAGGATTTCGACGTCGTACGAGAAGCGATCCACCCGCGCCCGGCGCATGATCGGGGTGAACGCCTGCCGGTCCAGCAACTTGAATCCGCACTGCGTGTCCTTGTAAGCGAGGCCGGTCAAGACGCGGACGAGAAAGTTGAAGGTCATCCCCATGACGCGGCGCTGCCAGCCCTGCCGGACCTCGACGGTCGAGCGGTCCACGGCGCGCGATCCGATCGCTCCCCCGAATCCCTGCGCATCCAGGAGCGGCAGGAGCTTGTCGATCTCCTCGATCGGAGTGGAGAGATCGGCATCGGTGAGCAGCACCCTGCGACCGTGGCTTTCGCGGAAACCGTGGCGGATGCTGTACCCCTTCCCCCGGTTTCCCGGGTTCCTGAGAAGCCTCAGCCCCGGCACGGCGCCGGTGAGCTGCTCGACGCAGCGCGCGGTGCCATCCCGGCTGCCGTCATCCACGACGAGGACCTCCGCCCGCAGCGCCGAGGATCGGAGGAAGGCCGCGATGGCCTGCAGCGTGGGCACGATCCGCTCTTCCTCGTTGTAGGCGGGAATGACGATCGACAACTCCGGTCCTGGAGGCGCGCCCGTCGGAGCGGCGGACTGCGACGGGATCATGGCCGGTTTGGCGACTCCCGCCGCTCGCGCGTGAGCTCCCGGTAATCCCGATAGAGCATGAAGCGCCCCTCGTGGACGATGTACGCCCTGGGATACTGCACTACGTCGCCCTGCGAATCGAAACTGAGCGTCCCGGAGGCTCCGTGGAAATCGCGAATCTCCAGAAGGGTCTCCGCGATCCGCTCCGGCACGGCGCCTCCCGAGCGCCCCATGGCTTCCGCGGCGATGAGCACCGCGTCGTATCCGTGGGCGGCCCAGAGATCCGGATCGGAGGCGTACTTGGCGCGAAAAGCGCGCACGAAGCGGGACACGGTGGGATCCTCGCTTTCGGGATCGAAGACGATGGCCGGATAGATGACTCCCTCGGCCGCTTTTCCGGCGCTCTCGAGCGTCTTGGGGTTCCCGAAGCTGGAGGTACTGAGGATTTGCAGCGAAGGAGACAGCCTGCGGAGCTCCTTCAGGATCTCCGCCATGTCGCTGTAATAGCCTACGAGGTACACCCCATCCACCGGCGAGCTCTGGATCGACCCCGCCACGCTCGTGAAGTCGGCGCCATGGGCGGGATAGAGATGGACCGACGGCTCGGCGGCGCCGTGGAAGCTCTTTCGGAAAACCTCCGCGAGACCCTTGCCGTAAGCATTGTCGATGGCCAGCACCAGGACCGTGCGCAGGCGCAGCTCATCCGCGGCCAGCTGAGCCATGTAGGCTCCCTCCAGCGTGTCAGAAGGATAGACGCGAAAGACGTATTTGCCGGCGCGGGTGATCTGGGGCGAGGAGCTGGCAGGACTCAGGAGTATCTTGTGGCGTCGTTCCGCGAGAGGCGCGATCCCCAGCGTCTCGGAGCTCAGCACGGCTCCGAGAACGAGAGGGACGTCATGCCGATCGTAGAGCTGCGTGGCGGCACGCATCGCCTCCTCGGGCAAGCTGGCGCTGTCGCGGTAGAGGATTCTCAGCGGGTTTCCCCGGATCCCGCCCGAGTCGTTGACCTGCGTAGCGGCAAGGTCCATTCCCTGCCGAATGGCCTGTCCGTAGTAGGCCCCTTCTCCGGTCAGGGAGAGCACGGCCCCCACGGTCACTTCCCGTCTTGGCGCGCAGCCCTGCAGAAGTACGGTCGAAGCCGCGATCAGGGCGAAAGGAATCCAGGCATCGCGATGCGTCAGAACCCTCCACGCGAGCCCGCGCCGGCCCTCGACGCCACCTGGATCCGGCTCAGCGCCTTCTCCAGCGCGACTTGCGCTCTCCTGAAATCGGCGTCGGGCTGCTTGAGCCGCTTCTCGGCCCGCTCCTTGGCGCGGACCGCGCGGTCCATATCAATCTCCTCCGCGGGCTCGGCCGTCTCGGCGAGGATCGAGACCCGATCGGGCAGGACCTCGGCAAAACCCCAGGATACCGCCAAGTGCTGGATCTCGCTTCCCTTGCGCACGGAGATGCTTCCCACTTTCAGCGTCGCCAGGAGAGGGGCGTGGCCGGGGCGCACTCCCAGATACCCCTGGGCCCCGGGCAGGATCACTTCGTCCACCGACTCGCTGAAGACGGCGCGCTCGGGAGTGACGATTTCCAGTTGGATCTTTTCGGGGAGCAAGACGTTTCTCCTAGGTCTCGGACTTCATCTTCTCCGCGCGTTCCAGGACCTCGTCGATCGTCCCGACCAGGTAGAAGGCCTGCTCGGGGATCTCGTCGTGCTTGCCCGCCACGATCTCTTTGAAGCCGCGGATGCTCTCGGCGATGGGGACGTACTTTCCGGGGATGCCCGTGAACTGTTCCGCCACGAAAAAGGGCTGCGACAGGAATTTCTGGATCTTCCTGGCGCGCGCCACGGTGATCTTGTCGTCCTCGGACAGCTCGTCGATGCCCAGGATGGCGATGATGTCCTGCAGCTCCTTGTATCGTTGAAGGACCGATTGCACCGCTCTCGCGGTGCCGTAATGCTCCTCCCCGAGGATGCGCGGATCCAGGATGCGAGACGTGGAGGCGAGAGGATCGACGGCCGGATAGATTCCGAGCTCCGAGATCTTTCGGGAGAGATTGGTCGAGGCGTCCAGATGGGCGAAGGTCGTGGCCGGAGCCGGATCCGTGTAATCGTCCGCCGGGACGTAGATAGCCTGCACCGACGTGATGGAGCCGCGCGTGGTGGAGGTGATCCGCTCCTGCAGCTCCCCCATCTCGGTGGCCAGCGTGGGTTGGTAACCCACGGCCGAGGGCATGCGGCCCAGCAGGGCCGATACCTCGGAGCCCGCCTGCGTGAATCGGAAGATGTTGTCGATGAACAGGAGCACGTCCTGTCCTTCCTTGTCACGAAAATACTCCGCCACCGTGAGGCCCGTGAGACCCACGCGCAGCCTCGCGCCGGGCGGCTCGGTCATCTGCCCGTAGATCAGCGACGCCTTGGATTTCTCCGGTTGCCCCGGCACGATGACGCCGGATTCCTGGAATTCGAGCCACAGGTCGGTCCCTTCGCGCGTGCGCTCTCCCACTCCGGCGAAAACGGAGAATCCTCCGTGCTTCATCGCGACGTTGTTGATCAGCTCCATGATGAGCACGGTCTTCCCCACCCCTGCACCGCCGAACAGACCGGTCTTCCCGCCTTTCATGTACGGCTCGAGGAGGTCGATGACCTTGATTCCGGTCTCGAACATCGTGATGCTCGTCGATTGCTCTTCGAAGGTCGGCGGCTCCCGATGGATGGGCCAGTGATCCTTCGCGGGAATTTCACCCTTCTCGTCTACCGGTTTCCCCAGGACGTTCATGACCCGGCCCAGCGTCTCCCTTCCCACCGGCACCGTGATGGGTCCCCCCGTGTCCAGGGCATCCATGCCTCGTACCATTCCCTCGGTCGGCTCCATCGCCACGCATCGGACGCGATTCTCGCCGAGGTGCTGCGCCACTTCGGCGGTGACGTCGATCTCGGCCGCGTCGGCGCTCGGCTTCCCCTGGATTCTCACCGCGTTCAGGATGGCCGGCAGCTTGTCCTCCGGGAACTCCGCGTCGATGACGGGACCGATGATGCGAACGACCTTTCCTTTGCTCATGCTCGATTCTCCCAGGAAGCGGCGGTCATTCCAGCGCCGCGGCGCCGGCGACCACCTCGAGGATCTCCTTCGTGATCCCCGCCTGCCGGACCTTGTTCATGTTGAGGGTGAGATCTTCGATGAGCTCGGCCGCATTCTTTGTCGCCGAGTCCATCGCGGACATCCGGGCCCCGTGCTCGGCGGCCGCCGATTCCAGGAGGGCCCGGTAAACCTGGACCTCGACGTGCTTCGGAAGAAGCTGGTCGAAAATCTCCCTCTGCCCCGGCTCGTACAGATAGTCCACAGGCAGCAGCCGCCCTTCGTCCGGGAGCTTCTCGATGGGGAGAAGCTTCTCGAGAACCACACGTTGTTGGATCGCGGATTTGAATTCGTTGTAGACGAGGTAGATGGCGTCTCGCTCCCCGGAGCTGTAAAGACCGACGAGTTCTCTTGCCAGCTCCGCCGCGTGCGCGTAGGAGACTTTTCGAAAAATGTCCACCATCTCCCTGCGAAGGACAATCCGGCGGCGGCGCAGCAGGTCTCTTCCCTTCTTCCCCACGGCAATGACCGAAAGATCCACTCCGCCCCGACGGCGGATTTCGGTCAGGGTTATCTTCAGGATGTTGGCGTTGAAGCCTCCGCAGAGTCCCCTATCCGCGGTGATGACGACCATCTCCACCTTCTTCTCGTCGCGGTGCTGGAGGAGTGGATGGCTTTCGGGGTGAGCCCGCGTCGCGAGGCTGTTGAGGACCCGCAGCATCTGCCGCGCATACGGTCGGGCGGCCAGGATCTGCTCCTGCGCGCGGCGCAGCTTGGTGGCCGACACCAGCTTCATGGTATAGGTGAGCTGCTGCGTGTTCTTGATGCTTCGGATCCGAGTCCGGATGTCGCGGAGATTGGGCATCGGTCGGCTCGAATTATCCGGCGGCCGCCGTGGCAGCGGCGCCCCGCGCGGCGAACGCGTCGCGATACTGATCCAGCAGCGACTTCAGCTCGTTCTTGATCTCGTCGTCCAGGGCTTTTCTCTCGGTGAGCTTGCGCTGCGTGGCGGCGCCGGCGGTGTCCATGTACTGCGCGAGCCCCTTCTCGAATTCACCGACCTGCGCGATCTCGATCCCATCCAGGTAGCCGTTCACCGCGGCGAAGATGATGACGATCTGCTTCTCGACCGGCACGGGCTGATATTGCCCCTGCTTCAGAATCTCCACCAGCCTCCCTCCACGAGCCAGCTGGTTCTGGGTGGCCTTGTCCAGGTCGCTTCCGAACTGTGCAAAAGCCGCCAGCTCCCGATACTGGGCAAGGTCCAGCCGGAGCGTGCCTGCGACCTGCTTCATGGCCTTGATCTGGGCGTTGCCGCCAACGCGGGATACGGAGAGCCCGACGTTGATGGCGGGCCGGACGCCGGAATAGAAGAGGTCCGACTCCAGAAATATCTGGCCATCGGTGATCGAGATGACGTTCGTCGGGATGTAGGCGGAGATGTCCCCCGCCTGGGTCTCGATAATGGGAAGAGCCGTGAGAGAGCCTCCTCCCAGTTTCTCGCTGAGCTTGGCGGCACGTTCCAGCAGGCGGGAATGCAGGTAGAAGACATCGCCCGGGAAGGCCTCGCGCCCGGGAGGCCGGCGCAGCAACAGCGAGATCTCGCGGTACGCGGCCGCGTGCTTGGAGAGATCGTCGTAAACCACCAGAGCGTGCTTGCCCCGGTCGCGGAAGTATTCCCCCATCGCGCAGCCGGAGTAGGGTGCGATGTATTGCATCGTGGCCGGATCCGAGGCCGAGGCCGACACCACGATCGTGTGGGCCATGGCGCCGTATTCCTCCAGCGTGCGCACGACCTGGGCGACCGTGGATTTCTTCTGTCCCACGGCCACGTAGATACAGATCACTCCCGTGTCTTTCTGGTTGATGATGGTGTCCAGCGCCACGGCCGTCTTCCCGGTCTGCCGGTCTCCGATGATCAGCTCGCGCTGGCCGCGTCCAATCGGGATCATGCCGTCAATAGCCTTGATTCCGGTCTGAAGCGGCTCCTTCACTGGGCGGCGCTCGACGACGCCGGGTGCCAGCCTCTCGATCGGCGAGTTCTCGCTCGCGGCGATCGGGCCCTTTCCGTCCACCGCTTGTCCGAGCCCATTCACGACCCGCCCGACCATCGCGTCCCCCACCGGAACCTGCATGAGCTTGCCGGTGCGTTGGGCCTGGTCCCCTTCCTTGATACGGCTCGTCTCCCCCAGCAGCACCGCTCCCACGCTGTCTTCTTCCAGGTTCAGGGCGATCGCATAGACGCCGTGGGGCAGCTCCAGGAGCTCTCCGGCCATGGCGCGCTCGAGGCCGTAGAACCGGGCGATGCCATCCCCTACCGAGAGCACCGTTCCCACTTCGCTCAGGTCGATCCCGGAGGTAAAGCCCTCGATCTCCTGCCGGATGATCTTGCTGATTTCATCCGCCTTGATTTCCATCATCCCTCTCCGATGAGTTGCCGTTTCAATTTGTCGAGACGGTTCGCCACCGTGCCGTCGTAGACGAGGGAACCGATCCTTGCCCGCGCCCCACCCAGGATCCCCGCATCCACCTTCGGCGCGAGGCGGACTCTCTTGCCGGTGAACTTCTCCAGGGACGCAACGGCTCGCTTCTCCTCCCCCGCCGTCAAGGGTCGCGCGGTAGTCAGCTCGACGGAGACGCGGCCCAGGGCCTCTTCCTCGATCCGTCGAAACTCGCGGCTGACGTCCGGCACGAGATCCATCCGACCCTTCGAGAGCAGGATTTCCAGGAGGCGCGCCGTGGGCGGCGAGACACGCGCCCGCTTCGAGAGGGCTGCGATGCCCTTTGCCCGGCTGGCGATTGGAATGGCGGGATTCAGCAGAAAGTCACGCAAATCCTTCGAGGACTGGTAGAGCCGCGAGAAAGTCTCAAGCTCTTCCGCCGTGGATTCCAGCGCGCTCTTGTCCCGCACCGCCTCCGCGAGCGCGCGGGCATAGCGGGAGGCAAGGCCGGTTGGTTTCATGGCGACGAAATCCTCTGCACATTAGGACGCCGGCCGGAGAGAAACTGCCCGGTGCGAACCTGACGGTGGGAAAGGCATTCCCCGTCGACGAATGCCCGGTGACCCGCACGACTTGAACCGGCAAAGATCGCGTTAAATATCACGACCTCAAGGGATTGTCAATGAGAAGCCGGCACGGGTGATCAGGACTCTAAGGGAGATCCGCCCTTCACTTCCTTGAGCTCTCTCTTGCGCTCGCTGCTCATCTCGATGGTCCCCTCGAAGATCCCCCCCTCTTCGATGATCAATCCAGGCTTCTCCAGGATCAGCTCTCCACGAACCTGTCCTCGGGGATGGATGGTCATCCGCTCCCGGATCCGAATGGTTCCTGAAACTCGCCCGTTCACGGAAAGCACCCCCACGTCGATCTCCGCTTCCACCTCGCCGGTCTCTCCGACCACCAGCTCCTTCTCGGAGCTCACCTTCCCCGTAATCCTCCCGTCCACTCTCAGGATGTCGGGAAAGCGAATGTCGCCGCTGATCGTCGTCCCCTCGCCGAGAAAGCCGCTCAGATCACCGGCCGCTGCTTTCGAATCCCTCATTTCGTTCTCCCTGGGCCCGGCCGCAATCGGCGGGCTTCGAATCTCAGTGGCTGCGAGTTACGAGCAGGCTGAAGAGTCGATCCAGCTCTTCCTCTGAAAAGTACTCGATCTCGATCCGTCCGAATCCTTTCTTTCTGCTAGCGACAATCCTCACCTTCGTCCCCAAGCTCTTGGTGAGCCGCTCTTCGGCGGCCTCCACGTTCGGGTCCTTCAGCATCGCCTCTCGGGGAACCAAGTGCGGATTGGACTTCTGCTTGCGCGCCAGCTGCTCCGCGTCACGCACGCTCAGGAAATCGTGGGCGACACTCTCCGCGGCTTTGATCTGCTCCGCCTCTCCGGAAATCGACAGGATGGCCCTGGCGTGCCCCCCGTTGAGAACTCCGTCGCTGACCATGTCTTGTATTTTTTTTGGTAACTTTAATAACCTCAGTTGATTCGCAATGGTCGAGCGGTCCTTTCCAACTCTCTTTGCCACTTCATCTTGAGTGAGCTGGAGGTCGGTCAGCAGAAGCTCGTAAGCCTTGGCCTCCTCGAGAGGGTTCAGCTCCTGCCTCTGTATGTTCTCGACGAGAGCCATCTCCAGCTTCCTGTCGTCCGAGACGTTCCGGAGTATCGCAGGAATCCTGGTGATTCCCGCGAGTTGCGCGGCACGCCATCGACGCTCGCCGGCGACAAGTTGGTAGGCTCCTCCATCCTCGGTGATGATGACCGGCTGGATCACGCCGTTCTCCTTGATCGACGCGGCAAGCCCTTCGAGATCTTTGAACTGGGTACGAGGCTGGAGACGGTTGGGGGTGATGCGATCCACCTCCACCATCATCAATCCCTCACGGGATTGGGGTGGCGCTTCTGGGATGAGGGTGCTCAATCCCCTTCCGAGTGCTTTCCGCTTTCCGATGCTCATGTTCGATGATTTCCCTCGCGAGGTTGAGGTAGCTTTCGGATCCTTTGCTGCGAATGTCGTAGAGCATGATCGGTTTTCCGAAGCTCGGGGCTTCGCCGAGACGCACGTTTCGAGGAACGACGGTCTGGAATACCTTTTCTTGAAAATGAGCCTTGATATCCTCGACGACCTGCTTGGAAAGGGTGGTCCTCTCGTCGTACATCGTGAGGAGGATTCCCTCGATCTCCAGCTGCGGATTCAGCGAGGCGCGGATTCTCTCCAGAGTCCGCATCAACTCCGATACTCCCTCCAGCGCCATGTACTCACACTGCACCGGAATCAAAATCGAGTGGGCCGCCACCAGGGCATTGAGCGTGAGCATGCCGAGGGATGGGGGAGAATCGAGGAGGATGTAGTCGTAATCACCGGCCACCTCGCTGAGCGCGTCGCGAAGCCGGTATTCTCTTCTCTCCATATCGACGAGCTCGATTTCCGCGCCCCCCAGGTCTCGGTTCGCGGGGGCAACATCGAGAAACTTGAGCGCCGTGGGAGTCAGAGATTCCCTAAGAGGATGCCGTCCTATCAGTGCATCGTAGACGGTGATTCCCCCATCTTCCGTCTTCAAGCCGATGCCCCGAGTCGAGCTCCCCTGGGGATCTACATCCACCAGGAGCACCCTGCGCTCCGCGATGGCGAGACCCGCCGCCAGATTCACGGCGGTGGTGGTCTTGCCAACGCCCCCCTTTTGATTAGCGATTGCGATAATTCGAGACATGGAAGGAATTCGCCTCCGAGTCCGGGCCGCGCGTAGCCTAGCACAACTTCACAAGCTTCCGGTCCGATCCAATCTCGATTGGGTGGAAATGTTTCACGTGAAACATTCGCGGGGTCGAAAACCAGGGATTCAGATCTTGCGAAGGATGATGATTCCTTCGCGACGTTCCGGGAGCTGGAGCTCCTCTTCCAGGATCAGTCCCTTCGGAAGATGTCCGACTTCCTCCTCGAACGATCGGCTCGCGCGAAAGAACAGGCCGAATCCTCCGGACTCGAGAAAAGGGAGTCCCGCCCGAATCAGCTCGGTGATGACGACTCCGCGCGAGGTGAAAACCCGGCAGGGTAGGTCCATGAGCTGCTCATGTGAATCGACACGGCGTACCTCGACCCGTACATTTTCCCATCCGAGCCCGCGCCCAAGCGCTCTCAGGAACGCCGCTTTCTTCTGGGACGAGTCGACCAGGACCAAGGGTCGCGCATCCCGGCACACCACACCCATCGGAACCCCAGGAAATCCATTACCCGAGCCCAAGTCAACCATCGGACCCGAAGCTCCGTGCTTCAAGATGAGCTTGCCTGCGAGGAGTCCCTCGAGGAAATGCCTGCGAGCCACCTCAGCCATCCCGCGAATGGCGGTGAGATTCATTCGGCGACTCCACGTCTCCAGCAGCTCGCGATGCCGATCAAGCTCATATAACTGCTTTTGATTCAACGAGATATCGTGTGCTTTGGCAAGACGCAAGATTTCTCGTTCGAACTGGACGGTAGACACGTTTATGGGCGGCCCCTCGGGCATGACTCTTTTCCTGGACCGGGTTTGTGCTTGGGATGAGCCGTGGGGAAGCGGGGTCAGTTACTCTTCTGACGGGGATGTATCACCACGCAGCGCTGGAATCCATCGCCCTCGCTCTCGGTCTCCACGGCGGGGTCGTCTTTCAGAGCCAAATGAACAAGGCGACGCTCGTACGGATCCATGGGGCGTAGCTTGTGGGATTCACCCAGTTTCTTCACCTTCGCGGCGGCGAGGACGGCGATCTCCGCAATCTCCTCTTCTCTCCCTTGACGGAAGCGATCGGAGTCGACGAACACCGGCTTCGGATAGTCCTTCTTGGAAGCGACCCGGCCCAGAAGCACCTGGAGTGCGAGGAGTCCTTCTCCGCGCCTCTCCAGGAACAGATCGCGGTCCAGACCATCGACTTCGATCCGGAGTCGATCATCCTCTTCGACGACCTGACACTCGAGATCGAAAGGGAAGGACTGGAGAAGGGAAGAAATGAAATCCAGAAAGTCCGCAGGCTGCGAGGCCTGGGGAAGCTTCGGCCCAGAGTCCTGTGAATTCGGAGAATCGTCCCTCATCCTGCCCCCGCGTTCGTCAACCGGTAGACCTGGAGCCTTCTCGCGCGACTTGAGCGTTGATCAAGTATTGCTGGCCGATACCCAGGATGTTGTTGACCAGCCAGTATAACACCAGCCCGCTGGGCAGGTCCTTGAAGAACCAGGTGAACATCAGCGGCATGAACATCATGATGCGACGCTGCATCGGGTCCGGGATCGAGCTTCCCGTCAGGGTCTGCTGGACCAGCATGGTGATTCCCATGATCACGGGCGTGACATAGTAAGGATCTTTTTTGGCTAGATCGGAGATCCAGAGCAGGAACGGCGCATGGCGCAGCTCGATGGAGTTCACCAGCAGATTGTAGAAGCCCCAAAGGATGGGAAGCTGCAGCAGGAGGGGGAGGCACCCGGTCAGGCCTGCCATGGGGTTCATCCCTTCCTTGCCGTAGAGGGCCATGATCTCTTCGTTCATCTTCTGGCGGTTCGCCATGTCCTTCTTCAAGGATCGGTACTTCTTCTTGATGGACTCGATGCGCGGCTGGAGCTTCTTCATCTTCTCCTGCGTTCGCCTCATGGAGACCGAGCCCTTGTGAGTGAGCGGAAAGAATGCCAGGCGGATCACGAATGTGAGGATGATGATGGAAAAGCCCCAATTCCCGGTGATCCGATTGATCGCTCGAAGCAGGAAGAAGAGAGCCTGCGCGATGCTGCCGAAGAATCCGTAGTCCACGATCCTCTCGATTCCCAACGACAGGCTCGCCATGAGCTCTCGATCCTTCGGGCCCACGTAGACTTGATAGCGGGTCTCCGGGCCGCGCATGGTGAGGCTCAGGAACTGCTTCTCGCGCCCCTCCTCGATGACCGGATCCATTCTCAAGCGCAGGACCTCCGCGCCTTGGGAGGGAAGTACGAGGGCGGCGAAATAGTGGTCCTCGATGCCCGCCCAGAGAAACGGCCCGGTCCGGTCGAGGGCCTTAGTTTTCTTGAAATCATCCCGCGAGGCGCGAACCACCTTCCCTTCATGGAATGAAACCAGGCGGGTGATCTCGTTTCTGTCGCCGCTCGAGGGAGGAAGTCCGGTCTCGGGTCCGAAGCCTGCTCCCCAAACCAGCTCCGGATGAAGGGATTCGGCTCCGCTTCTCGCCTGAACTTCCAGCTGCGAGACGTAGGACGTTTCTGAGAGCAGGAGCGTCTTGCTCACGGTCGTTCCGGATCCGTCGGAATAACGGAAGCTGACGCGTGTCTGTCCCTGGCCAACCTCCGACACGTCTAGAACGAACAGGGAAGCCCTGATTCGCTCGCTAAGCTTCGGATCGTCGAATTCCAGATCCAGCGGAAAGCGCTGGATCTTGGGGGATGCGATACTCACGAGCTGCAGCGGCTTTCCCTGATCGTCCAGATAGGTCTTGAGCTCCCAGCCGAGGATTCTGCCGCCGCGATTTCCGATCCGAATTCGATACAGCGAGGTCTCCACCGTCTTCTGCGCTTCGTCCTCCGCTTCTTCCCTGGGAGCGACGCTCTCCGAGGGTTTTGCAGGAACCTCACTCACGGAGCTCGGCTCAGCTGCAGAGGCGAGCTGTGCTGGAAGGGTGGCTTTCGCATCGGAGCCGGGAGCTTCCGTGGCGGGAGGCACGCGGGCGCTCCCGGGGGCAGATGGCTTAGGGGGCGGAAGGACGAAATACGACCAGACGATGATCACGCCCATACAGAGGGCGAGGGCCAACATGTATCTCTTGTTGTCCATGGCGGGAGAGGGGTCTACCTCAGAGGATCCAGGCCCCCTTCAGAAAGGGGGTGGCATCGTGCCACCCGCCGAACCGCGAGCCAGGATCCGCGCCGGAGGCCGTAGCGCTCGATGGCCTGCCGCGCATATTCCGAGCAGGTGGGGGCGAATCGGCACGCAGGCGGCAGCAGGGGAGAGAGAATCCGCTGGTGGAATCGCAGCGCGAGCGTCACCAAGGCTCGAGGCCAGGTCACCGGTCATCCTTCCTCGTCGCCAGACGACGGATTCCTTCCGACATCTCTCGCGAGACCTGATCCAGCGTCATGCGATGCGCTCCCTGGCGAGCATTGATCACCAGATCCATCGGAGGGAGATCAGGAATGTTCGCCCGAAACCACTCTCGCAGAAGCCTTTTGATCCTGTTCCTTTCGACCGCTCCACCACAGCGCTTGGTCACCGTGATGCCGAGGCGCGGTCGTCCCAGGCCGTTCGCAACAGAGAAAAGCGCGAAGCTTCGCGAATTAATCTTTATGCCACTTTCATAGACACGTTGATACTCACTTCTCTTCCGAATGCGGTGAGCGG
>DASYRY010000096.1:0-1655 GCA_036004025.1 Candidatus Polarisedimenticolia bacterium
GCCCCTGAACCTACCATCCGCAAGCTCTCGAACCAGGAAGACAGCCGGGAGGCGGGAGCTCTCATTGCGTATCAGGCCAAGAGGAGCCCTTCCAAATTCCGATGCAAGCGCATCCCCTCTCTCCGGCGAATTCCCGCGCCACGTCTGGCCTGGCGCTGGCGCTGCTGGCCGCGTTCGGCGCGATGTTTTTCTGGGGTTTGAACTACTCCTTCGCGAAAATGACCGTGGAGGAGCTCGACCCGCTTGCCGTGGCCCTCGTCCGGGTCGTGGTTGCCACTCCCCTGCTGTTTCTGGCCCTTGCCCGAAGCGGAAGGGCCGGATTCAGCCTGGCCGATCTCAGGCGGACCCTTCCGCTCGGTCTGAGCGGGGTGCTCGCCAATCAGGTCTTCTTCATCACCGGTATCCAGAGGACCACTCCCGCACACTCCTCGCTCGTCGTCGCGCTCCTGCCGATCGTCGTCCTGCTGCTCGCCCATCTGAAGCTCGGCGAGCGATTCACGCCGATGAAGCTGGGCGGCATGTCGGTGGCCCTCGCGGGAATCGTCCTCATCAGCCTCCGCGACGGGTGGAGCTTCTCAAGGGAGACTCTCCTTGGCGACCTTCTCACCTTCTGCGGAGTCTGTTCCTTCGCTTACTACACCGTCGCCGGGAAGGGAGTGATTCCCGGGATGGGCGTGCTTCGCACCACCGCGCTCAGCTTCCTGACGGGAGGATTGGCGATGTTGCCGCTCGCGCTTCCATCCGCTCTGAAGCAGGATTGGGGCGCCATCAGCCCCCGCGCCTGGCTGGGTCTGGCCTACGTCGTGCTCGTGGGGACCTTTCTCTGCTACCTCCTCTATTACTGGGCCCTCTCGAGGGTCGAGTCCGGCAAGGTCGCCGCGTTCATGTACCTGCAACCCGTCGTCGCCGGCATCACTTCCTACCTCCTGCTCGGGGAAACTCTGCGCGGCCATTTTCTCCTTGGAGGAATGGCCGTGCTGGCCGGAGTGTTCCTCGCCGAGCGGGGGTGACTCCCGCGCGCCTTCCTGCGCGGCCCGGGGGAGTGGACGCGCTCTCGCAGGCTTGGGTATCATGGCGCTTCTTTCGGGAGACACGAACTCGATGAGCCGCTCCTCCCGCCTGGCCGGGACCGCGCTGCTGGCCATCAGCTTCGCTGCCTGCGCCGGAAGCCACGAGAATTCCATGCAGACGGCGACTCTCATCCTGGTGCGCGGGCGAATCCACACGCTCGATCCCGCGATCCCCGACGCCACGGCCCTGGCCATCGCCGGAGATCGCATCGCCCAGGTCGGAACCGACAAGGAGATCTCGGGCCTCATGGGTCCGGGCACCCGCAAGATCGATCTTCAGGGGCGCAGCGTCCTTCCAGGCCTGATCGACGCCCACCTGCACCTCTCCGGCATCGGACAAGCTCTCGAGCGCATCGACCTGAGAGGAATCGCCACCCCCGAGGCGGCGGTGAAGCTCGTGGAAGAGGCGGCGTCCCGAGCCGCGCCCGGCGCCTGGATCCTCGGTCGCGGCTGGGATCAGAATCTCTGGCCGGTAAAGGAATTCCCCACCGCCTCCATGCTCGACCCGGTCGCGGGGGGCCATCCCGTATCCCTGCAGCGCATCGACGGACACGCCCTCTGGGTCAACACCCCCGCTCTCGAGGC
>DASYRY010000097.1:0-6534 GCA_036004025.1 Candidatus Polarisedimenticolia bacterium
ACCCTGGATGGCGGGAGAATCGGCATCGCCTCGCAGGCGGTGGGAATCGGTCGCGCCTGTCTCGAAGAGTCGACGATATACTCGCGCCAGCGCAAGGCCTTCGGGAAGAGTATCTCGGAGTTTCAGGCGATCCAGTTCATGCTCGCGGACATGGCGACCGAAGTGGACGCGGCCCGACTGCTGACGCACCGGGCCGCCTGGACCAAGGACCAGGGGATCCGGTTTTCCCTCGAGGCCTCCCAGGCGAAGCTGTTCGCCTCCGAAGTGGCCATGCGAAGCGCCGTGAAAGCGGTGCAGATCTTCGGAGGATACGGTTACATGAATGATTATCCGGTGGAGCGCTATTTTCGAGACGCGAAGATCACCGAGATTTACGAGGGGACTTCGGAAATCCAGCGTCTGGTCATCGCGACGAATCTCCTGAAGGATTGACCCTCCATGGATTTCGCCCTGAACGAAGAGCAGGAACTTCTCCGAGAGACTCTCCGGGAGTTCGTCAGCCGGGAGGTGTCCCCCGAAGCTGGGGAGCTCGACCGGAGTTCTGCCTTCCCTTCACGAGCGGTCCAGCGGCTTTCGGAGATGGGACTGCTCGGAATGACTATTCCGGAGACCTATGGGGGGGCGGGCCTGGATGCGCTGAGCGCGGCCGTGGCGATTGAGGAGATTGCCCGAGGGTCGGCCTCCCTGGCCGTCACCGTGAGCGTGAGCAACTCCGTGTGCGCCGGACCTCTCGCCCGCCATGGAAGCGAAGAGCAGCGCCGTCGGTATCTTCCCCGGCTGGCGAAGGGGGAGATCCTCGGAGGATTCTCGCTCACGGAGCCCGACTCGGGATCCGACGCCGCGCACCTGCGCACGCGTGCCCTCAAGCAGGGGGACTTCTATCTGCTCACCGGCGACAAGGCGTGGGTCACCAACGTGCAGGTGGGTCAGCTTTTCCTGATCCTTGCCGCCACCCGGCCTGAGGAGGGAGCGCGGGGAATCTCGGCCTTTCTCGTCGAGCGCGACTTCCCTGGCTTTTCGTTTGGCAAGGTGGAAGACAAGATGGGACTGCGGTCCTCCCTGACGGGGGGAATCCAGCTGCAGGACTGCCGGGTCCCGGTCTCGAACCTCCTCGGGGAGGAGGGGCAGGGGTTCAAGATCGCCATGATGACTCTCGACGGCGCGCGCATCGGCATCGCGGCGCAGGCCGTCGGGATTGCGCGTGGCGCCCTGGAGGAAGCGCTCGCCTTCTCCCGTCAGCGAAAGGCTTTTGGTCGAACGATCTCGGACTTTCAAGCCATCCAGTTCATGCTCTCCGACATGGCCACGTCGATCGACGCGGCCCGATTGATGGTCCACCGGGCGGCCGGGCTGCGGGACCAGGGAAACGTGCGCTACACGAAAGAGGCCTCGATGGCGAAGCTCTTCGCCACGGAAATGGTCAACCGAGTCGCTTATCTCGCGGGCCAGATTCATGGCGCGTACGGATACTCGCGCGAGTATCCCGTGGAGCGGTATTACCGGGACGCGCGCGTGACCACGATTTACGAGGGAACCTCGGAGATCCAGAGGCTCGTGATCGACCGCGCTCTGCTGGAAAGCCTGTAGAGGAAGGGAGACATCCCATGAAACGAGGGGACACCGGCGTTTTGACTCGCGGCCGCACGAAGCGGGAGTGGGAGGAGGAGACTCTTGCCCCGGCGCTCCAGAAAGCTCCCGAGCGGATGCCAGAGTTCACCACGCTTTCCGGGATGCCCCTGGCGCGCCTTTACACCCAGGAAGATCTCGCCGGGTGGGAGGCCGACGAGAAACTCGGGCTGCCGGGGGAGTATCCGTTCACGCGCGGTCCCCATCCGACCATGTACCGGGGCCGCCTCTGGACGATGCGGCAGTTCTCGGGTTTCGGGACGGCCCGCGACACCAATCGCCGGTATCGGTACCTCCTGGACCACGGGCAGACTGGATTGTCGGTGGCGTTCGACATGCCCACCTTGATGGGGCTCGATTCGGACGATCCGCGCTCGCTCGGGGAAGTGGGTCGCGAGGGAGTGGCCATCGACACCCTGCAGGACATGGAGACCCTCTTCGAGGCCATCCCGCTCTCGAAAGTGTCGACTTCTATGACCATCAACGCGCCCGCCGCGGTCCTGCTCGCCATGTACCTCGCCGTGGCGCGCAGGCAGGGCGCGCGATGGGACGAGATCCGGGGCACCATCCAGAACGACATTCTCAAGGAGTACATCGCGCAAAAAGAGTGGATCTTCCCTCCTCGGCCCTCCTTGCGGATTATCGTGGACATGATCGCCTTCTGTACGAGGGAAGTGCCGCTGTGGAACACCGTATCGATCAGCGGCTACCATATCCGGGAGGCGGGATCCACGGCGGCCCAGGAGCTGGCCTTCACGCTCGCCGATGGAATCGGATACGTGCAGGCTTGTACGGAAGCGGGTTTGGACGTCGATACTTTTGCTCCCAGGCTATCGTTCTTCTTCAACGCCCACTCGGATTTCTTCGAGGAAATCGCCAAGTACCGTGCGGCAAGACGGATCTGGTCGAGAGTCATGAGGGATCGGTTCCATGCGAAGAGTCCCCGCTCCTGGGTGCTTCGCACGCACGCGCAGACCGCCGGATGCTCCCTGACCGCCCAACAGCCCCTCAACAACATCGTGCGGGTGGCCTTGCAGGCTCTCTCGGCGGTGTTGGGAGGAACGCAGTCCCTGCATACCAATTCGATGGACGAGACGCTGGGTCTTCCCACCGAGGAGGCGGTGACCATCGCGCTGCGCACCCAGCAGATCCTCGCGGAAGAAACGGGAGTGCCTCACACCATCGATCCCCTGGCGGGGTCCTACTTCGTGGAATCGCTCACCGATCGGATCGAGAAGGAGGCGCTCGATCTCATCGACGCCATCGACCGATTGGGAGGCATCGTCCCCGCCATCGAGCAGGGTTTTCCGCAGAGGGAGATCGCCGAGGCCTCCTTCCGCTACCAGCAGCAGCTGGAGCGGGGAGAGAAAGCCATGGTAGGGGTGAACCGATACCGGGAGGGAGCCCATGCCCCGGTAGAGATTCTCAAGATTTCTCCTACCGTCGAGACGAGACAGATCCGATCGCTCAAGCAGGTGAGAAAGAAGCGGGATCGGAGGGAGCATGAGGCGGCTCTCGAAGCGCTCCTGCAGGCCGCGCAGGCGGGCACGAATCTTATGCCCGCCATTGTCCGCGCCGTGGAGGCCTACGCATCGGTGGGAGAGATCTGCGGCACCCTGAGGGCTCCCTTCGGGGAGTACCGCGAGGAAAAAACCTATTTCTGAGGAAGCGTCGATGTCCCGGATCGATTCGGGCGGACCCAAGCTTCGACTTCTGGTGGGCAAGGTGGGCCTGGATGGCCACGACCGGGGCGCCAAGATCATCGCCCGGGCTTTGAGGGATGCAGGTTTCGAGGTGATCTACACCGGTCTCCACCAGACTCCGGAGATGGTCGTCGCCACCGCTCTTCAGGAAGACGTCGATGCCATCTCCTTGAGCATCCTGAGCGGGGCGCACAACACCCTCTTTCCGCGTGTCCTCTCTCTCCTGAAAGAAGCCAGAGTCTCCGTTCCCGTCTTCGGAGGCGGCATTATCCCGGAGGATGACATCCCTCTTCTCAAGAAGGCCGGCGTCAGGGCGATCTTCACGCCTGGAACCTCCACCCAGGCGGTGATCGACTGGGTGCGAAAGAACATTCGCCCTCGGCGCGCCGCCGCGTCGCCGTTGCGAGCCCGTGCCTCCCGCAGGGCGGCTCCGTCGAAGCGCAAGGCGGCGGCGATGCGGCGAGGATGAGGCGCTTGCTCCACTCCCACGGTTCTTGACACCCCTGAATCGCATCTGCTAAGTTGAGCGGGCTCAAGATGAAGGCTTCTCCCTCGGAGCCGTCGCTTCGAGGGTTGAGGCCATCCGGGCCCGGGGGTGGCATGCCGAAGAAAATTCTCCTCGCCGACGACAGCATCACCATCCAGAAAGTCGTGGAGCTGACCTTCTCGGAAGGCGACTATCAAGTGTTCGCGGTGAGCAACGGATCTCAGGCGTTGAAGAAGATCCACGAAATCCTTCCCGACATCGCCTTGTTGGACGTCATCATGCCGGAGACGAATGGCTACGAGGTCTGCGAGCAGGTCAAACACGATCCAAAGACCTCGCGGATCCCCGTTCTCCTCCTCACCGGAACTTTCGAGCCGTTCGACAGGAAACGAGCGGACTCGGTGGGCGCCGATGGACATCTCACCAAGCCGTTCGAATCACAGGTCTTGATCTCCCGAGTGGAGGAGCTCATCGCCGCAAGCTCGCCGATGATGTCCGACACCTCGTCGCTCCTCGCTTCGGGCCCGGAATCTCATGCTTCGCAGGACCCCGGCGCCGATTCCGAATCGGCGTCCCCGAGGGTCCCGGACGCGGAGGACGAGGAGGAGATCCTCCAGCGAATCGTGCCGGATCGCTACGACGAGCTCCGCTCGGAGGAGCGTTCCCCTTCGAGTCAAGAAGGCGACGGAATCCGCACGCTTCGCATGGATCAGATCGAGGTTTCTCAGGAGATCATCAATCCCGCCCCGCCGGGAGGACAAAGCTTCCCTCGCGATCCGGTGGCTGACACGTGGGACGAGCTTGCCAGCGGCCTTTCCGCCACTCCCACGACGGCGCCTTCCGATGGGAGAACGATGGCGATCACTCCGGATAGGCCGGAAGAGGGCGGTCGCGATTCCTTCTCCGCGCCTCTCCGTTCGGCGCAGGACGGAGCGTTTCCGGTCTCCAGCTCCGCGTTGACCGCGGAACAGGTGAATCAAGTCACTTCGCAGGTGCTGGAGCGGCTCTCCGACCGGGTCGTCCGGGAAATAGCCTGGGAAGTCATCCCGGAGATTGCAGAAACCCTCATCCGTCAGCGCATCCGGGAGCTTGAAGAGAAGATCGCCCGGGAAGGCTGAATTCTCCTCCCACAGGAAAACGCGGTCGTCATGACGGACCCGGCGGGGGCCGCCATTCTGATTCGAGGAGAGCCCGGCGCCTCTTCGCGCCCTCCCTTGCCGTTCTCGGAGTGCCATCGATGGAGATCCCCAAGCGCTACGACCCTTCCAGCGTGGAGAAACGCTGGAGCGCTTTCTGGCTCGAGTCGGGGCTCTTCGCCTCACCCGGAGCGGGGGCAGGGGAGCCCTTCTGCATCGTCATTCCTCCGCCCAACATCACCGGTCGGCTCCACCTGGGCCACGCCCTCAACGCCACGTTGCAGGACGTGCTGGTGCGCTGGCGACGGATGCAGGGTCGCGACACCCTGTGGCTCCCGGGCACCGATCACGCGGGAATCGCGACCCAGATGGTGGTGGAGCGCGAGCTACAGAAGGAAGGAAGCGGCCGGCACCTCCTAGGCCGAGAGGCGTTTCAGAAGAGGGTTTGGGCCTGGAAGGAGGAGCATGGAGACGCGATCGTGGGCCAGCTCCAGCGCCTCGGGGCCTCTTGTGACTGGTCGCGCCTGCGCTTCACGCTGGATGAAGGCCTGTCCGCCGCGGTGCGCGAAGTGTTCGTCAGACTCTACGAAGAAGGACTCCTCTATCGCGCCAAGGCCATCGTCAACTGGTGCCCCCAGTGCCGCACCGCCCTTTCGGATCTGGAAGTGGTCCATCGGGAAACTGCCGGAAAGCTCTACCATCTGGCCTACCCGGTGAAAGGCTCCTCGAGTGTCATTCCCGTCGCGACCACTCGGCCTGAGACGATGCTGGGAGACACGGCCGTCGCCGTGCACCCCGAAGATGAGCGCTACCGGCATCTGGTGGGGCTTCGAGCGGTCCTGCCCGTTCTGGGCCGGGAGCTTCCGATTGTTGCCGACTCCGCCGTGGACGTTTCCTTCGGCAGCGGCGCCGTGAAGGTGACGCCCGCGCACGATCCCAACGATTTCTCCCTGGCGCGACGGCATGACCTGCCGGCCGTGATTGTGCTGGACGAAGCCGGGAAGATGACGGCGGAGGCGGGTCCGTACGCAGGTCTGGACCGGTATGCTTGTCGCAAGAAGCTGGTGGCGGACCTGAGCGCCTCGGGAGTCCTGACGCGGATCGAAGATCACGTCCATGCGGTGGGCCGCTGTGACCGCTGCGACACGGTCGTGGAGCCCGCCCTCTCCGATCAATGGTTCGTCCGGATGGCTCCGCTGGCGCAGGAGGGAGTGAAGGCGCTGGAGGAGGGGAGAATCCTCTTCGTCCCCGAGAATCGTCGTAACGACTACTTCGAATGGATGCGAAACATTCACGACTGGTGCATTTCCCGGCAGCTCTGGTGGGGACACAGGATTCCCGCCTGGACCTGCCAGAGTTGTGGAACCGTGATTGTGGCGCGACAGGATCCGTCCGGGTGCGCGTGCGGGGGAGCGCTGGTCCAGGACCCCGACGTGCTGGACACCTGGTTCAGCTCCGCGCTCTGGCCGTTCTCGACTCTCGGTTGGCCCGCCGATTCTCCCGACTTGAAGCGCTATTACCCGACCTCCGTGCTGGTGACCGGCTACGACATCCTTTTCTTCTGGGTGGCGCGCATGGTCAT
>DASYRY010000098.1:0-1622 GCA_036004025.1 Candidatus Polarisedimenticolia bacterium
GGGATCATGCTCGCAGCGGCGGCGACCTGGACGCCCGGCAGCGCTTGCAAATTCTCGAGGGCCTGCTGATAGAAGGCGGCCTGCCGTGCTCCGTCCGGATATTTCTTCTCCGGAAGCGAGACTCCCAGCGTCAGGACGTTCTTCGAATCGAAACCCGGATCGACTTTCATCAGCTGCAGGAACGAGCGGATCTGCAGTCCCGCGCCGACGAGCAGGATCAGCGACAGCGCCACCTGGGCGACGACCAGCGCTCCGCGCAGGCGGTGCCGGCCGCTCGCTCCGCTTCCTCGTCCCCCTTCCTTGAGCGTTTCGCTGAGATGGGAGCGCGAGATGAAGAACGCGGGAGCCGAGCCGAAGACGAATCCGGTCGCCAGCGACAATCCGAGGGTGAACAGGAAGACCGTAGAATCGAGCCCCACGCCTTGCATTCTGGGAAGCTCGCTGGGCTGCACGACGCGCAACAGCTCGATTCCCCACTGGCCCAGCAGCAGACCCAGAGCGCCGCCGGCCAGCGAGAGCAGCACGCTCTCGGTGAGGAGCTGGCGCACGATGCGGGTGCGGCCCGCCCCCAGCGCGGCGCGCAGCGCGATCTCCTTCTGCCGCGTCGCTCCCCGGGCCAGGAGCAGGTTGGTGACGTTCCCGCAGGCGATCAACAGGACGAAGCCGACCGCCGCGGACAGTGCGAGCAGGGCGGGACGCACTTGTCCCACGACTTCCTCGTAGAGCGGCACCACGTGCGTGTTCCATCCGGTGTTGGTATTCGGATACTGCTTCTCGAGCGCCGAGGCGATGCCGCTCATCTCCGATTGCGCGAGCTCCGGGCTGACGCCCGGCTTGAGCTTTCCCATCACCACCAGGTAGTGGGCGCCGCGGGAATTCAGCATGTCGGGGGTGAGCACGAGAGGGGCCATCAGGTCCGCGCCCGTGGGAATGCGGAACCCCTTGGGCAGGACTCCCACGACGCTGTAGCTCTCGCCGCTGAGCCTGAGAGTCTTCCCGAGGACTTCGCGCTTTCCCTCGAAGCGGCGCTGCCAGAGATCATGGCTCAGGATCGCGACGAAGCTCTTGCCCGCCTGGAACTCCTCCGCCCGGAAGGAGCGGCCCAGTGCCGGCTCGATCCCGGAGAGCCGGAAGAAGCCGTCGGTGGTCTGCATCGCCGCAAGCTTCTCCGGCTCCGCCTCCCCGGTCAGGACCAGCGAAGAACTCTGGTAGGCGACGAGAGTCTCGAAGACGTGGTTCTGCTTCTGCCAGTCGGCGAAATTGGGAGGAGCCACGGCGAAGCTGTCCCAGCCTTTGGAGAGATTGTTCTCCCAGACCATGACCACCCGCTCCGAATCGGCGTAAGGCAGAGGCTTGAGGAGGACCGCGTGGACGACGCTGAAGATGGCGGTGTTGGCGCCGATGCCGAGACCCAGGGTCAGGACGGCCACGGCGGTGAATCCCGGGTTCTGGACGAGCAGACGGAAGCCGTAGCGCAGATCCTGCCAGAGGGTCTTCATGAGACGACCTCCATCGTCTCCTCCACGACTCTTCCGTCGAAGAGGTGGACGGTGCGATCGGCGTGACGCGCGAAGCGCTGGTCGTGGGTGACCATACAGATGGTGGAGCCGGATCGATAATCG
>DASYRY010000099.1:0-6600 GCA_036004025.1 Candidatus Polarisedimenticolia bacterium
CGCGGAGGCGATCTGATACCGGACAAGCGGCTCCTCCTCGGGGTCCAGCATGGCGCCGACCAGGGGCGCCAGCAGGGAAGCGTCTTGATAGGTGGCCAGGATCTGCGGGATGGCGGCGCGCCGAGGCATGGAAAGGGCTTCCTTGTTCTTGAAGAGCGCGAGCAAAGCGGGCAGTGCGGTGGGATCGCGCCGGAATCCGAAGAAAAAGGCGGCGGCGCTCTGGACGCGGTTCTGCTGGTCCACGTGAAACCAGCGCTGGATAGCATCGGCGGCCCATCCAGGGTCCCGATCGCGATGGCAGGTATTGCAGGCATTGGGAGCGCCGAAATTCTTGGTAATCGCCGGGACCGGCACCGAGATGCTGTGATCCCGCGCCTGGAGACGCCGGCCCAGGATGTCGACGAATGGCATGTGGCAGTCCATGCAGAGGACCGCCTTGGCGTCGTGGTGCGTGTGGCCGTCGATGCCGGGCTTCTTTTCGGTGTGGCAAGGGAGGCAGAGCTGGTTTAGATGGCTTGCCGCCTCCTTGAGATCCACGGGGTTCTCCGAGCCGTGGGGATCGTGGCAGCCGGTGCAGGTCAGCCCCCCCATGGTGAAACATCGGCTCTGGATGTGTGCGATGTAATTGTAGTTGAGCCCCTTGTTCCTTCCGTCGGAGAAGAACTGGTTGCCGGTGCTTGGTACGATCGGCTCGTAGTATTCGAGAAAATCGTCTCCTGGCCGGAACCCTCTCGCCAGCGTCGTCTTCGCGGCGTGGCATTTGGCGCACATCTCCACCTGTCGTTGGGGGGAAAGAGACTCGAGCCTCACCAGGGCCCCCTCCTCGGGAGATACGCCGCCGCCGGTGCCCGCTTTCGTCCACGCCTCGACGTGCCGGCTGCCCGGCCCATGGCACGACTCGCAATTGATGGTCAGATCGACCCAGGTCGTCTTGTAGACCGCCGTGGCGATGTCGAAGTTCTTCTCGACCTGGCTTCCGTGACATCCGCTGCACCCGGAATTCCACGTCCTGCCGCGATTGGCCCAGAAGGAGCGGTCTGCGGGGGTCAGCTTTTTCCCTCCGCTGGGGACCACGCCTTCCGTCTGGTCATACCAGAGCTTCTCTTCCAGATCGTAGTAGGTCGGGAGAACCTGATAGCGCCCGTCCGGAAATCGGGTCAAGTAAACCTGGGTCTGGCGCCAGCCCAAGGCGATGTCGATGGGATAGGTCTCGGGGGTGCCGGAGGGCCCTTCCGTCTCCATGGTGTACTTTCCGTCTTTCACCCTCATCCGGGAGGTGACTCCCTGATGGACGTAGACGTTCTTGTGCTCGAAGTCTCCCTTCACGACGTCGGGCGATGCGGCAAAGGCATGGTTCCCGTGGGCGCTCCTCTTCCACCCCGTGGTCTCCTCCAGGTGGCAAGTGGCGCAACGAGCTGCTCCGACATAGACCGCGTTCTTCTGCGGCGCTGGAGCAGGCGCGCCGGAGCGACATCCGGGGAACAGGAAGCTCATTGCGAGGAGGAAGGTGAGAGCGGCGGGTCGGATGGCGAAGCAGGATCCCCGCGCGACCTGGCGAGGGCGCTTACCGGCGATGAAGCTCATGGAGGCCCCTGGCCTTCATGGCCGCGTAATCGAAGACGTACTTGTCGTCGGGACACGGATCCGACGGGTGGTGGCACTGCACGCACGCCCGCACGTCCGCGACGACGAGCCCCGGGCTCTTGGACGGCGCGCCGGGCTTCCGGGGCACCATATGATCCATGTACTCGCTCGCGGGGCCGTGACATGCCTCGCACTGGACTCCGAGACGGGTCGGGGTTTGAGCCAGCGAGACGAATCCACCCGGCTGGCCGAATCCTGTGGTGTGGCAGGGGAAGCAGGTCGGATCGCCCGTGAAGTCCTTGTCGGGATCGATGCTCAAGGCATGGGTCTTGGACTCGCGGTCGGCGCCCGGGTAGAGCGCGCCGAAGGCCGCGGCCATCTCCGTTTTCCGCCAGGAGCGATAGACGTCGGCGTGGCATCCTTCGCAATAACGATCTCCGAGATACTTCGCGCCTCGCGCGAAGGGAACGCCCACCTGCGACGGAGGAATGAACGTCCGGGAGAAGGGTGCCGGCGCCTTGGCGAACGGCTGGGCGGAATGGCTCGAAGGAATCGAGTGGCCGCTCAGCAGGCGACGGGCTTCCGCGTCGATGTAAATCAGGCTCTCCTTCAGCTTCATGTTCCCCAGCCAGTGAGTGTGATCGGGAGAGAGGTGATAGGCGCCTTTCCAGGTGGTGGGTCCGAAAAAGGTGGCCGCCTCGAAGAGCTTCTGCTCCAGCTCGGACGTGTTCTCGTACAGCTGGTGCACTCCCAAGGAGAGGACGGCGCCCTCCACGGGGTTGGGGGGGCGATCCTCCGGCCGCGGATCGAGCGCCCCGGCCCGCCAGACTGCATCCACCGTGCGGGCCGCCCGGTCCACGAGACCGTCGGCCTGCCTCTTGATGGCATCGGCATCGGAGAGCGCGTCGCGGGCGAAGGAGGTGGCATGGCACCCACTGCATATCTGGAGCATCTCGGATCGCTTGCGCTCGAATTCCTTGCGGGAGACCGGCTTGATCGGGAGCAGGTACTCACCGCCTTCGAGCGCTCCGCCGAAGGAGACGCCCCCCAAGGCGATCCCGTGCGTGACGTCATGGTTGCCGCCGGACAGGTGGCAGGTGGCGCACGTCGGGGCCTGCCGGGAATCCCGGCTCGCGAAGTAGGCAATGCCGTGTTTGGAGTCCTGGTACGCCTCCATCTGAGGATGGTCCTGCCCGAGATGACAGGTCGCGCAGGCCTCCGGCTCTCTCGCCTGCTTCGCTGAAAAAGCATGGGCGAGATGGCAGTAGTTGCATTTCCCGACGCTCCCATCCGCGAAGCGCTTGCCGATCGCGTGGCAGCCCAGGCATCCCTGGCGCTGCATCTCCGGCGACTGCGCCTTGAACTTGGCATTGGACTCCGCCATCACGAAGGCGAGCGCGTGCCCCTGGTTGTTGAATTGCTTCACGGCTTCCGCGTGACACTTTCCGCAGGCGCCGGCGGAGACTTCTCCATGAGTCTGGATCATCGCCTGATGGTCGGTGCCGTGACACGCCTGGCAGGTGACGCCGCGAGTGAAGTGTACGGAGCGGCGCCATTGCTCCACCATACCCGGATCTCCTCCTCCCTTCAGGTCGGCGGGACCGGCGTGGCAGGAGAGGCAGTCTCCTTTCTCCGCTACTCGTGTCGCCGGCGAGAAGTGGCGTGAGAGAGGGGGAAACGAGACGGCCGCTGCGGCAAGCAGCAGGATGCCCAGTGCGAGGGCGGGGAACAGCAGCCCCTTCCCTCTGAGAGGGGCCGGTACGCTGACCATGGGACCCGCTATGAAAGGCGCAGCGCCTCGGCGAAAGTCTTCGCAGACGCGCTCTTCGCTGAAAAAGTATACGGTCACCCCGAGAGCGCGTCAACGAGACGGTCCCCTGCGAGACTCGCCAGGTCCGCCCCCTGTTATGCTATTCTGCGAAGACGGGAGGGTGGGGCGAGAGATGACGGTCTGGAAAGAACGAGGATACCTTCTCTCCTCGGTTCTTCTGTGCGCCTGCGCCGTGATCTTCGGCACGCTGCTCTATCCGCTCATTCTTCTCTTCTTCCTCTCCATCGCTCTGGTCCACCCTTGGCTGAGACGCCCCTCCCCGCCCCCTTCCTCGACCCCCTACACCCCGCACGGCGAAAGGGAGGCATGAGTCCTCGATCCTGTACGGTGATCCTGCTTCTGGGGATGCTTGCCGGATCTTGTGAAGGTTGCCGGCAAGGCTCCACTCCCGCGCATCCCCCCCGCGCCGACGCCAATCCCGCGGGAGGCTGGGACCCGGCATCGGTGCCGTTGCCTGCGGACGCCGCGCGCTGGGTGGATCAAGGCGTAGCGGAATACCGGCAGGGCAAATACCTCGAAGCGGCTGCCTCGTTCAAGCAAGCGCGGGATCTCGTTCCGGCGGACCCGCGTGTCTCGACCTTTCTGGGAACCGCACTGCTCCATGCGAAGCGATACACTCCGGCCCAAGAGGAGTTTCACCGCATCCTCACCCTGCACCCCGAGGCGATCGATCCCCGCTTGGGCCTGGCGCGGATTTACATCCGGCTGGGAGATTACCCGTCGGCGATCCCCCTCTTCCAGGAGGTCCTGAGCAAGGATCCGAACAACGCGCAAGCTCTGTACAATCTCGGACTGCTCCGTTACCGAACGGCCGACTATGCCGGCGCCCGGGAGTTGCTCGAGCGGCTGCTCACCCTGAAAGCGGATCTTCCCGAAGCCCACTACACACTCGCCCTGACGTGCGCGCGACAGGGCGACGACGCGACTGCGGAAAAGGAGCTTCAAAGAGCCGTGGCGCTGGCGCCTGAGAATAGCCAGGCTCATTTCCAGCTCGCGAGCCTCTACGTGAGGAAGGGCAGGAAGGAGGAGGCGGAGCGCGAGCAGAAGATCTTCGAAAGGTTGTGGGACCGTCAGGCCTCGGATCGCGCGGCGGAGGGGAGAGCGCGAGAGCTTCTCCGGAAGGAAGATTATGCCGGTGCCCTCAAGGAATACAATCGGTTGCTGGAGATCAATCCGCAGTCGGGGCGCTTCCAGCTCTGGAAGGGGCTGTGCTTCTTGAAGCTGGGGAGGAAAGAGGAGGCTCTTCCCGCTCTCGAGCGGGCCGTCGCGCTGGATCCGCGGCTCCCGGACGCGCAATTCCAGCTGGCGATTCTCTATCAGGAGCGCGGCGAGGCGCGCAAGAGCGAGGAGGCCCGACGGGCGTTCGAAGCGCTGGAGGCGATCGGTGAGAACAAGACGGGCTTCTAGCTTCGCAGCCGTCGCTCTGGCCGCTCTCGCGGCGATGCCCGGACGATCCGTCGCGGCCGGGCAGCCGGCGGCGCTCGAATCGCCCGTGTTCACGGAGTCCGCCGCGGCGATGGGCGTTCGATTCCGCCACGTGGCGGGGCGCACTCCGGAGAAGAACATGATCGAGACGATGGGCTCGGGAGTCTGCTTCCTCGATTACGACGGGGACGGAGACGCGGACCTCTTTTTCGTCCAGTCGGGTCCCGTTCCCGGGGCTTCCGGAACGCGCACGGGACACGTCCTGTATCGCAACGACGGGAAGGGGCGTTTCACGGACGTTTCCGCGGCGGCCGGCGTGGCGGGCACCGGCTACGGCATGGGATGCGCGGCCGCCGACTTCGACAACGACGGGGATCAAGATCTCTACGTCACTCAATTCGGCCCGAATCTCCTCTACCGCAACAACGGCAACGGCACCTTCTCCGAGGGGGGGGGGAAGGCGGGCGTGGCCTATCCGCTCTGGAGCACGAGCGCTGCCTTCGCCGACTACGACGCCGACGGCCGGTTGGACCTCTTCGTGGCCAACTACGTGGACTTCGCCATGAACAACAACAAATGGTGTGGCGATTCGATTCGGAAAATCCGCGCCTATTGCCATCCCGACGCGTACGAGGGCGTCCCGGACGTCCTCTATCACAACAATGGAGACGGGACCTTCACGGACGTCACCAAGAAAGCCGGGCTGACCGAGCGCTGGGGGAAGGGACTCGGAGCGGTGTTCAGCGACCTGGACGACGACGGAGATCTCGATCTGTACGTGGCGAAGGACTCAGTCCCCAACGCCCTGTACCGGAACAACGGGAACGGCACCTTCACCGACGTGACGCTCGATTCCGGCACCGGCTACAGCGAGGATGGGAAGCCGGAAGCTGGCATGGGGACCGACGCCGGAGACTACGATGGGGACGGGCGGTTCGACTTGTTCGTGGTCCATCTTTCCGGGGAGGTCAACGAGCTGTACCGCAATCTCGGGGGGCTGCGCTTCGAAGTGGCGACCTACCCCGCCGGGATCGCCGAGGTCGGCGTCCTGTGGGTGGGATTCGGGACGAACTTTTTCGACTACGACAATGATGGAGATCTGGATCTCTACGTCGCGAACGGACACATCGTGGACAACATCCCGCTGTTCAACGACGCGCTCTCCTACGCGCAGAGGGATTTCCTGCTGGAGAACACCGGGACCGGGCGATTCAAGGACGTGGGCCGAAAGCATGGCGCCTATTTCTCGAAGGCTTTCGTGGGACGGGGGATGGCCCTCGCCGACATCGACGCGGACGGGGATCTGGACGTGGTCGTGAGCAACAACGATCAGGCCGCGGTGCTGCTGCGCAACGACGGAGGAAACGCGAAGCATTATCTCCGGCTTCGGTTGAGGGGCACCCGTTCGAACCGGGACGGCATCGGAGCGAAGGTGATTGTGACCGCCGCCGGAAGGAAGCAGGTGGAGGAACTGCGCAGCGGGACCTCGTACCTCTCCCAGAACGAGCTCGTCCTCCACTTCGGCCTCGGAGCCGCCGGCCGGGCCGACCAAGTGGAGATCCGCTGGCCGTCCGGCACGCGACAGCTCCTCAGGGACGTCGCCGCGGACCGGACGATTTCGATCGAGGAGAGCTCCGCCCGTTAGAAGTCGGGCTCAGGGATCGGCGGGACGGGAAAGAACGGAAAAGCTGGTGAGCACGCCGATGTCGACGCCGTTGTTCTGGTCGAAGATGTTCTCGATGACGGCGGTCTGGAGCGCC
>DASYRY010000100.1:0-5724 GCA_036004025.1 Candidatus Polarisedimenticolia bacterium
GACTCCTCCAAGAAGGGATCTCCCAGCGGCAGGAGCGGCCTGGAGGTAAGGTACCCCAGGAAGACCGCGAGCCAGATCCCTCCCACGGCCACGGGGGCCGCCACATCCATCCAGTGAAGGGACAGGCCGTCCGGATGAAACGCCGGTCCGATCATCCACGCCATGTCCAGGAGGCGCATGCCGAGCAAGATCGCCGCAATCCGCGCCAGCTTCCCCGGATCGCGCTTGAGCCTCACGGAGAGGAGAAGCGCGAAAGGAATCGCGAACTGGAAGAGCACCAGGGCGAGGGCGAACCATTGCCATCCGCCCGTCAGGCGCTTCAAGTACCAGGGGATCTCCTCGGGAAGGTTTCCTGCCCAGATGATCAAGAACTGCGAGAAGGCAAAGTAGGACCAGATCATGACGAACGCGAAGAGAAGCTTTCCCAGGTCGTGGAAGTGCCGCACTCCCACCGCTCCCGCCAGCGGGGCCCTCCCGGCGAGGAAGGCCAGCACGAGGATCGCGAAGGACATGGCGGATAGGATCTGTCCCACCACGATGAAGACGCCGTAGATGGTCGAGAACCAGTGGGGCTCCAGCGACATCAGCCAGTCCACCGATGCGAAGGTCATCGTCACGACGTACAGTGCGATGCCGGCGCCGGAGAGTTTCGCCATCTTGTCCGGCAGACCCGGATCGCCCGTGTGGTCCTGCCTTTCGGACCATCGGCGGAGAAGCATCGCCGTGGCCGACCAGAGCGCGAAGTAGATCACTGCGCGCAGGAGGAAGCCGGCGGTGTTCAAGTAGGCGCTCTTGTGACGAAGCAGCTCATCGTGCGCCAGGAGATTGGGATCGGCCCAGGGGTACAGTTTCCGCAGCCCCGTGGCCAGGGGCAGGAACAGCAGGAAGAGAAAGGGAAGCGTCCCGGCTCCCGCCTCCAGGATCCGCCGGATCACGATGCCCCACGCCCCGCCGGTGAGGTGCTGCAGCATCAAGATACCCAGGCAACCCAGCCCGATGCCCATCCAGAGCGAGAAGCCCAGCAGATAGGAGCGGTAGAACTGGGGAGGATCCAGGAAGCGGCCGACCAGCAAGGCGGCGAACGCGATCCCTCCCGTCGCGAGGCTGCGCTGGCGCCAAGAAGTCAGATCCGGAGGAGGAGCCGCCACCATCGCGGTCGCCGACGGAGAGCGGCTCACGGCCGTCCCTCCTGGGCGCTTGGCGGCCGAGATCGGGCGTCGGGACCCGCTTCGAGCCGGGATCTTTCGAGAGACGGCAGCGCTTCCAGAGGGACGTTCTGCGAGTACTGGAGCACTTTCAGGTAGGCCACGATGGCCCATCGGTCGGCCACGGGGATCTGCGCGGCATGATCCGGCATGCGGCCGAAGCCTCGGGTGATCACGTCGTAGAGATAGCCTGGCGCGGCCTCGCGGAGGCGATCGATGTGCAGCGACGGAGGCCGCGGAAACCCTCGCCGGACCACCATCCCAGAGCCGAACCCCCGCCGGTCGTGACAAGGGGCGCAGAAGATGTCGTAGCGCTCCCTCCCACGGTCCAGCACGGCGCGATTCACCGGGAGGGGAACCACGTTCACGAAGGCATCGCCTCGCTTCCCCGTGAAGGTGGCCTCATCTTCCCGGAGCTGTCCGCGCGCTACGGTTCCAGGCACCGGGGCGCGGGCGGAGCGGTCGTCTCCCCAGAAATCGCTCTGCTGGAGCGGGCGGTAGGCTGGCTGATCCGCCATCTTCTGGCGGCAGCCTGCCGCGACGGCAGCCAGGAGCGCGGCGAGCATCAGGAGTCGGATTTCAGCTGGCCACTTCATAGACATGCCCCGGACTCAGGCCCTCCAAAAACGATCGGGTCGTGCCGGGATCGAACTTCTCGTCGCTCGCCTCGATGCAGAGGAAGAATCGATCCCGGCTCGCCAGGCGGAATTCGGGAACGTTGAACACCGGATGGTAGGGCCTGGGCAGTCCGTTCAGCGCAAGCATCCCTAGCACGGCGACGAGCGAGGCGAGCAGGATCGTCATCTCGAAGGTGATGGGGATGAAGGACGGCCAGCTGTTCAGGGGCCGACCCCCGACGTTGAGCGGATAGTCGATCGCCGAGCACCAGTACTGGAGCGCGAAGCCCAAGAGACATCCCGCCGCGCCCCCCGCGAGGACCAGCTTCGGCAGCCTGCCGCGCGTGTGGTACCCCAGGGCCTCCCCCAGCTCTTCGATCGGGAAGGGAGAGAAGGCGTCCATCCGTCGATACCCCGCGTCGTGCGCCTTCCGGGCGGCCGCCACGATGGAGGTCGTGTCGGTGAATTCCGCCATCAGGCCGTAGACGGGCGTCTCAGTGCCCGGCATGGTCTTCCACCTCCGCCTCCGGCAGCAGCGTCCGCATCTCGAAAATCGAGATCATCGGCAGGAACCGGATGAACAGGAACAGGAGCGTCAGAAAGAGACCGATGCTGCCCAGGAAGGTCGCGTAATCCCAGCGCGTGGGGTAGTACATGCCCCACGCAGAGGGAAGGAAGTCGCGGCTCAGACTGGTCACGACGATGACGAAGCGCTCCAGCCACATTCCGAAACTCACGATCAGGGAGATCACGAAAAGCGCGGGGACGGAGTCCCGCACCCGGGCGAACCAGAGGAGCTGCGGCGTCACCAGGTTGCAGGCCAGCAGGCTCCAGTAGGTCCAGGCATAGGGGCCCGTCATCCGGTTCAGAATCATGAACCTCTCACCGGGGTTCCCGCTGTACCAGGCGAAGAAGGCTTCCATCATGTAGCCGTAGCAGACGATCATGGAGGTTGCGAGCAGGACCTTGGCCATGTTCCGCAGATGCTTCACCGTGATGAAGTCCTGGAGCCCGTACACCGCACGCAGGGGGATGGCGATGAGGAGCACCATCGCGAATCCGGCGTAGATCGCCCCCGCCACGAAGTAGGGGGGGAAGATCGTCGAGTGCCAGCCGGGACCGATCCCGATCGTGAAGTCGAAGCTCACGACGGTGTGCACGGAGACCACGAGCGGCGTCGCCAGCCCCGCCAGGAGGAGCGAGGCGACTTCGTAACGATGCCAGTGGGCCGCGGAGCCGCGCCATCCCATCGCCAGGATCCCGTACGCCTTTCGGGCGGCCCGGCTCTTCGATCGATCGCGCAGGGTGGCGAGGTCCGGGATCAGGCCGACGAACCAGAAGAGCGCCGAGACCGTGCCGTAGGTCGTCACCGCGAAGACGTCCCAGACCAAGGGACTGCGGAAGTTCGGCCAGAGCCCCATGGTGCTGGGATAAGGGGTCATCCAGTAGGCGAACCAGGGTCTTCCCATGTGCAGCAGGGGAAACAGCCCGGCGCAGGCGACGGCGAAGAGAGTCATGGCTTCCGCGAACCGGTTGATCGAGGTGCGCCATGTCTGGCGGAGAAGGAGAAGGATGGCGGAGATCAGAGTCCCCGCATGCCCGATTCCGATCCACCAGACGAAATTGATGATGGCGAACCCCCAGCCGACCGGAGAGTTGATTCCCCAAATCCCCACTCCCTTCATCAGGAGGATGCTGACCGCGACCAGCAGGACCATGAGCAGGCAGAACGAGAGAGTGAAGCCGACCAGCCAGCCGAAGCGGGTCCCCCGGGCGAGGACGATCGATCCGATCTTGTCGCTCACCGTGGCGAAGGTGTGGCCCGGCGCCAGGATCGTCGCGGAGGAAGGCTGCTCGGTGATCTCGCTGCGGGGCTCCGTCGTCACACTTCGCCTTTCACGAGGCTCGGATGAGGATTCTTCAGGGAGGCGAGGTAGGTGGTGCGGGGTCGCGTGTTCAGATTCCCGAGTAGCGCGTAGTTCCGGGGGCCCGCCTTGAGCCTCGAGACCCCGCTGCGGGGGTCGTTCAGATCGCCGAAGACGATCGCCTCCGCCGGACACACCTGCTGGCACGCGGTCCGGATCTCCCCGTCCCGCACTTCCCTTCCCTCGACGATGGCGGTGTTGCGCGCCGCGTTGATCCGCTGCACGCAGTAGGTGCACTTCTCCATGACGCCGCGCGATCGGACGGTCACGTTGGGATTGAACAGGAGGCGCGTCGTCGGGGAATGCGTGTCGCTGTATTCCAGGAAATTGAACCGCCGAACCTTGTAGGGACAGTTGTTGGCGCAGTAGCGCGTGCCCACGCAGCGGTTGTAAACCATGTCGTTGAGACCTTCGGAGCTGTGGACCGTCGCGGCGACCGGGCAGACCTGCTCGCAGGGGGCATCCTCGCAGTGCATGCAGGGGACCGGTTGGTGATGGAACGACGGATCCGCCGGGTCCCCTTCGAAATAGCGGTCGACCCGGATCCAGTGCATCTCCCGGTTCGTCCTCACCTGCTCCTTGCCCACGATCGGGATGTTGTTCTCGGCTTGGCAGGCCACGGTGCAGGCATTGCAGCCGATGCAGGCATTCAAGTCGATGGCCATGCCCCAGGAGTGCCCTTCGTACTTCACCGGAGGGTACATCGACAGCGCCGGGGAGGGCTCCTCTTCCATCTCCCGGGCGAAGTCCGGATGCTCGCGGTAATGAGAGAGATCCGCGCGACGGATCAGGGGCCGGCCTTCCATGCTGCCGTGATCCTGGGTGACGGCGAGCGGGTATTGCTTTCCGGTCTTCTTGATCCTCAAACCTCGCGCGATCCAGTGCTCGGAAGCCGGGCGTATCGCGTAGGCGTTGAACCCGGTCCGGCGTCCCACGCGTCCCACGCGCTCTCTGCCGTAGCCGAGGTGCACGGTCACGGAGCCGTCGGCGTGCCCGGGGAGGACCCAGACGGGAGCCCGCACGCTGCGTCCTCCCAGCTCGAGCACCACCAGATCCTCGGAGGCGACGCCGAGTGATTCCGCGGTTTTCGGACTGACGAGGGCGGCATTGTCCCAGGTGAGCTTGGTGAGGGGACGAGGCAGCTCCTGAAGCCAGCCGTTGTTCGCGAATCGGCCGTCATGAACGCAAGGATCCATCCTGAACACCAGCTCCAGTCTTCCCTTCGCGGACTCCTCGGCGGACTCGCCCTCCTGGATCGAGAAGGGGCGCAATCGGACTTCGCGCGGCGGGAGCGCCGTGCCCTCCACCACTCCGTCGTGCAAGGCGCGCCGCCAGCGATGCTCGAATCCCGGGCCGGGCATGCGCCCCGCCCAGTGTTCGCGCAGGATCTCCTGCCCCTGGCGCAGGGGCCTGTCGGAGAAGGCCGCGAGCAGCTCGTGCGGGGTCTTGCCATGGTAGAGCGGCTCGATGAGCGGCTGCAGGAGCGTGACGCTGCCGTCCGCGTTGCGAGCGTCGCTCCACGACTCGAGATCGTGCGCCTCGGGGACATGCCATTGGCAGCGCGCCGCCGTTTCGTCATCGTAGAGACCCAGATGGATGGTGAGACCCACTCGCGAGAGGAGATCCCGGAAGGGAACGTCCGCGGGCGAGGTGAAGACTGGATTGCCGCCGAGGATGAGCAGGAGCTGCACACGTCCTGCTCCCATGTCCTGGGTGAGCTCGGCCAGGGTCCCGGCGACGTCCACGCCCGCGTCGGCCGGGGCATGGTAGGTCACAGTCGATCCGGAATTGCCGAGCCTCCCGTTCATCTGGTGCGCCATGGCGTGCACCATGGGTGGCTGAGCGCTGCCCGCCACCACCAGGCTGCGAGAGGGGCGTGCCAACAGGTCCCCGATCAGGGCCGCGAGGGCGCGCTCCGGGATTCCAGGCACGGAGGCGAAGCGGTTCGCGCCGGAGACGCCCAACGTGGCGGCCAGA
>DASYRY010000101.1:0-1555 GCA_036004025.1 Candidatus Polarisedimenticolia bacterium
A
Organism: Candidatus Polarisedimenticolia bacterium; assembly: GCA_036004025.1. Taxonomy (GTDB): domain Bacteria; phylum Acidobacteriota; class Polarisedimenticolia; order Gp22-AA2; family AA152; genus AA152. The sequence continues at coordinate 2 of DASYRY010000101.1, forward strand.
AGCCAGGGTCCTCAAGCAGACCCTTGAGGCGTCGTGCCGCCGCCGAATAGGCTCCCTCAGAAAAGCCATCGACGAGAACGCCGACGCCCTCTTGCTCGACGATGTCCTCCAGGTCGCCGATTCCACGGTTGCAAACCACGGGTAGCCCCGAAGCGAGCCCCTCTGCAAACTTGGTAGGGCACGAAGCACGCTTCGAAGGAATCGGCCTGATGAAGAAGAAGAGCGCCCTGGCGCGGCGCAGCCATTCGCCTACCGTCCCCGGCTCGACCGTGCGGATCTCCGCCCAGTCGGGCGTCACCCCGAGCCGCCTCACCTCCTCGGGCTCGGGCGTGAGGAACAAGGCCGGTCCTGGCACGATCTCTCCCACCAATCGTGCGAACGCCACCATTTCATCAGCCATGTACCACGTCCCCAGAGAACCGCTGTAGACCAGCCCGAACTCTGGCTTCTGTCCCGGTGCCAACGGTTTGAAAACCGACACATCCGCGCAGGTCGGGATCACCTGGAGCGCCGGCAGCGAGGGACGCCGCCGGCGCAACATCCCGGCCGCGTGATGAGTGAGCACAACTGCGCCATCCGCGCGCTGGAGATTCGCTCCCTCCATCCGCCTGACCACCCGATCCAGAAGACTTCCCCGCCGCCACGAGCCAGTCTCGACTCGCTCGTCCGAGAAGAACCCCCGCACGTCGTACAGGAGGCGGATGGTCGCGGGCAGGCAGGCCCATCGCGCCATGAGAGTCGCAACGTCGCCCCGGGAATGTATGAGCGCGGGCGCGCAGCGAGCAGCTTCGCGAGCGATGGCCCTGCTCCCGGCAACGACGTCCAGTAGTGTGCCAGCCAGCCGGGGCTGCTTGTGGTACCTGAGCGGCCGCCATTGAATCCCGCACGCGTCGAGGCGGGCCTGCATTGCGAGCCCTCTCCCCGTCTCCGCCCAGCGTTCAGGCTTTTCGAACGTGATCAAGGTGATCGAGATACAGCGGGCGGACAGCCCGATCAGATAAGGGACGACCTGCGAAGCTCCGAGGGGGTCCAGCGCTCCATCATAGGACACGTAGATAACTCTCATCGCCGAGCCCACACCAGGAGGGAATCGCCAAGGCCAGTGACTTGTAGCACGGCATTGACTACGGTCTTACCCAATCGAAGGATTCTCGAGCCTTCCACCGTCTCCCGGAGTCTGGCAGAGGCGTGCGGGTCAAACCGGGCGGCTCCCTCCGGGCCAGTGCCGAGACGCCAATTCAACACGTCGAGAGATCTGGGTCTCACCCGCACTGACCTGTAGCCGACCTCGCGAAGGAGTCGTGAGAGGGTCACTGAAGTGAAGTATCCCAGGTGCTCTGGATCGATCACCCGCCATCGGACGCCCAGCCAGCGACGCGATAGACCATTGAAGTTGGGTGTCGTCAGGATTAGCAGACCACCGGGACGCGTGATGCGCCGTACCTCCCGGAGGTGGACCAATGGAGTTGGCAGGTGTTCGAGAACTTCGAACGAGACCACAAGATCGAACTGAGCGTCTGGGTGCCGGGCCGACGGAAGGTCACCGGCGAACAC
>DASYRY010000102.1:0-1704 GCA_036004025.1 Candidatus Polarisedimenticolia bacterium
ACCCGGCCACGCAGGCCAATCTCTCTCTCTTGAGGAGCCGCGGCGTTCAGGTGATGGAGCCTGGAGAAGGGGAGCTGGCGTGCGGGGAGGTGGGGAGCGGCCGATTGCCTGGAATCGAAGACTTGACCCGGGAGATTCTGCGCTTGGCCGCCCGGCGCGAGACGTGGGCGGGAGAGACGGTCCTGGTGACCGCCGGTCCCACCCGGGAGTATCTGGATCCGGCGCGCGTCTTGACCAATCCCTCTTCCGGACGGATGGGTTACGCAGTGGCGGAGGAAGCGCTCCAAAGGGGTGCGCGCGTGCTCCTCGTCTCGGGACCTTCGCCGTTGCCCGCGCCCTGGGGGGCCGAGGTCATTCGCGTCGGGACCACCGAGGAGATGCGTGCCGCGGTGCTGCATGCCTTGCCGCGCGCCACGATGGTCATCAAGGCGGCGGCTCCGGCCGATTTTCGCCCCACTCTCGTTTCCACAGAGAAGAGCCCGAAGGAGCACCTGAGTCGGCTGGAGCTCGAACCGACTCCCGACATACTCCGGGAAGTCATGCAGAAGAAGAATGGGCAGCTGGTGGTCGGATTCTCGGCGGGGACGGGCGACTACCTCGAAGCCGCACGCCGCAAGCTGCGCGACAAGCAGCTCGACCTCGTGGTGGCCAATCGGGTCGATCGCCCCGGCGCGGGTTTCGAATCGGAGACCAACGAAGGGGTGATGATCACGGCGGGTGGCGACGAAGAGGTCCTTCCACGTCTTTCCAAGCGGGAGATGGCCGTGAGGCTGCTCGATCGCGTCGAGTCCCTCCGCAAGGGGAGGTCATGAGGAGGGGAGACCTCCTCGTCCAGCTCCGAGAGCGCGTGGTCTTCCTCGAGGAATCGGGAGTCTACGGACTCTCGTGCGTCCCGTCTCCTCGCCCTTCGGCCTCGCTTCCCCTTCCTGCGCCCTGTTTCCCCGGCCCGGCCCCGAGGTCCCGTTCCGAGGATCCCGAGCGGGAGCTGGCGGAGCTGAGAGTCGACATCGGTGATTGCACGAGGTGCCGGTTGTGCGAGAAGAGAACCCAGGTCGTCTTCGGGGTGGGGAATCCTCGGGCGAGCGTGATGTTCGTGGGCGAAGGACCCGGGTACGAGGAGGACCGCCAGGGACTTCCCTTCGTGGGCAAAGCGGGACAGCTCCTGAACCGGATCATTCAAGCCATGGGAATGTCCCGGGACGAGGTCTATATCGCCAACGTCGTGAAGTGCAGGCCTCCGGAGAATCGAACCCCGCTCCCCGACGAGACCTCCACCTGCTCGCCCTTCCTGCTCCAGCAGATCTCCATCATCCGGCCCCGGATCCTTTGCGCCTTGGGAAGCGTCGCGGTGCAGAGCTTGTTGAAAACCAGCACTCCGGTGAGCCGCCTGCGAGGCGAGCTCCGGAGCTTGCCGGACGGAACGCCCGTGATGCCGACCTTCCATCCCGCCTATCTTCTCAGGAATCCCGAGAAGAAAAAGGAGGTCTGGGAGGACATGAAAAAGGTGATGGAATACCTCGCCCGAAACCCCCAGCCCTGATCCCCACCAAGATGTCCGCGTCTCTCCCCGTGGCCCGCGTCGCCCTTCCGCTGGCAGTCCCAACGAGCTTCTCATACAGGATTCCAGGCCCTCTCCTCCAGTCCTGCTCCCTGGGGTGCCGGGTGCTGGTTCCCTTCGGCTCGTCGACGAGGATGGGCATCGTC
>DASYRY010000103.1:0-5746 GCA_036004025.1 Candidatus Polarisedimenticolia bacterium
AGTGGTGCGCTCCAGCGAGCTGGGGCGCATGGAGACCCTGCGCGTGGTCTTCCTTCTCTTTTCGACAGGCTACCTGAAGATGCGGGCGTTTCCGGCCCCGACCGCGGAGTCGCGCGAGCCCGGGACGCTGCCGCTCATCCGACGATACAACGAGATGTTCGCCTTTCTTCACGGATATCTCGTCAAGGAAGTAGGCCCGATCGGCGAGGCCATCCTCTCCCGGTATCTGGTGGATCAGCGGAAGCAGCAGCCGGCGCTGCTGTCGAACCAAAAGCTGGGCAGGGACGGCTCCCTGGACGAGCGGCTCCTGCAGCGGAGCCTTCGGGAGCTGGGCAACGGAAACAGCTCCGAACGCCTGGTCGACGGCATGAACGAGCTCCTCTACGCGGAGCTTCTGGCGATCCGGCGCACGCTCGGCTCCCAGCACGAAGGACGAGCCGTCCAAGGCCTGCGCGAGCTCGGGCTTCAGCCGGTGCTCGACCCCGAGACTTCGTCCCCCGAGGCCCCAAAGGAGTAATCGACGTGGTCGCGCTGCTCCGAACCCTGGGAATTCTCACCATCGTCGGGGCCATCCTTTGGATGGTCCTGTCGGAAGTGGTATTCCACCAGAGTCACGGCTCCCAGGTCCGGCTGATGCTCGGGGCGGGCGTGGCCCTGCTCGCGGCAAGCCTGATCCTCTCCATTGTGACCCGCGTGACCAGCAAGATGTCAGGCCGCAAGTGCCCGCGATGCGGCAGGCCGGTGCAGCAGGGTCATACCTACTGCCAGGATCATCTCAAAGAGACAGTCAATCAGTTCCGGGACGCTCAGCGGAAGAAGGGCGATTTGGGTTGAGCGGCGGTGATCGGAGGGCGGTGATCCTGGTCGGTCCCACCGCATCCGGAAAGAGCGAGATCGCGCTGGCGCTGGCAAGGAGGTTCGGCGGATGGATCCTGAGCATCGATTCGATGGCGGTCTATCGGGGCCTCGACATCGGCACCTCCAAGCCGCTGGCTTCGGTGCGGGAGGAGATTCCGCACCGCGGGCTCGATCTCGTCGATCCCGATCGCGATTTTTCACTGGGTGATTTCCTCCGGGCGGCGTCGGACGCGATCACCGAGATGCGCGCCGCGGGGGCGCTGCCGATCCTCGTGGGAGGCACGGGATTGTACTTGCGCGGGCTCCTCAAGGGAGTCGCGGATCTGCCGAGACGGGATGCGGAGCTGAGACGGAAGCTTCTCGACCGCGAGGCTCGCGAGGGGCCGGGGACTTTGCACCGGATGCTGCGCGAGCGCGACCCGGCGACCGCGGGCAGAATCTCTTCCTCGGATCGTCAGCGGATTCTCCGCGCCCTGGAGCTCGCGGAAGGGGGAAAGCCGGACGTCCTCGGCCGATCCCGCGAGCAATGGCTCGGGCCCGATCGCTTCCCCAACGTGAAAGTCGGATTGCTCCGGGAGCGCAAGGAACTCGCGGAAAGGATTGCACGGCGCGTGGATGCTTTCTTCGCGGCCGGGCTGGTGGAGGAGACGCGGGGGCTGGTCTCGAAGTACCCGGCGGAAACCAACGCGTTCAAGGCTCTCGGCTACCGGGAGCTGGCCGAGCACCTGCGGGGAGAAACGGACCTTGCGACAGCGAGGCAGAAGATCGTTCGCAACACGCAGCGTTACGCGAAGCGCCAGATGACCTGGTTTCGCAAGGAACAGGACGTGCGATGGTTCGCGCTGAGCGGTCCGGCCGAATCGGCCGTGCCAGCCGTCGGGGAGTACGTGGCCGGGCTTACTGGCTGCGCTCAGTGAAGGGAGCCACAGCGTGGCCAAGACCGGGACAGGAGGCCCCATGGACAGGGACGATTTGCTGAACATCCAGAACGACTTCTTCAATCAGGCGCGCAAGGAAAAGGCACGCGTTCTGGTGTTCCTCAACAGCGGCAGGAAAATCACTGGGCGGATCAAGAGCTTCGACAAGTTCACCGTCATCCTGGAAAGCGCCCAGGGAGAGCAGATGATCTTCAAGCACGCCATCGCCACCGTGAGCAGCAGCAAGACCTTCGGCAATTTCATCAAATTCGACCCGGTTGCCGAGAAGGCAAAGGAGCCGCCCCAGTCGCCGGCCGCCCCGGAGGACGGGGGAGGCCGAAAGGATCCCTCCGCCTCCTAGCCGCCGCGCTCGCAGACGGGAGCCGTCTTGGGATTCACCGTCGCCAACCTTCTTACCATCGCCAGGATGGTTCTCGTCCCGGCGCTCATCATCTTTGTGGTGTCGAACCGGCCGGGATGGGCGCTCGCCGTTGTCGCGGCGGCGGGCGTTAGCGATGCTCTCGACGGTTTCGTGGCGCGCCGCTTCGGACAGGGCACCTCTCTCGGGGCGTTCCTCGATCCCATCGCGGACAAAATGCTGATCACCTCCGCGCTCGTGGTCCTTTCCCTGCCCGATCACCCCGCCTCGTTTCCCGAGTTCACCCTGGTGAATCGTTTTCCGATCCTGCTCACCATCCTCACCATCAGCCGCGACGTCCTCATCGTGCTCATCGCCGTCGTCATCCACCTGGCCACGGGGCGCACCCAATTTCCCCCCACGGTCTACGGCAAGATCACGGCGGCCCTCCAGGTGATCACCGTCTGCGCCATCCTTTTCTACAACACGCTCGGCATCCGCTCCACCGAGGTGGTACGCTTATTGATCTTCCTTTGCCTCGCCGCTACCATCTTCTCGGGATTCCACTACATTCTGCACGCGGCGCGTCTCGCGGGCTCCCCCTCCGAGGCGGACCGCTAGTCGACGCTCCCGTCGAACGCTCCTCGCGAGAGCGTCAGGAGTTCCAGCTCAGCTCGGCTTTGATGCTGATGCTGCGGTGGGGATCCGGAAAGTAGACTTCGAAGGTCCCCGCTTGCTGCGCGGACAAGAAAGGGGGAGAGAGGGACGCTTCGGTGGAAGCGACGATGCCGCCCGCGGCGTCGGTGAGAACGATGCGGACCTTGATGTCTCCGGCCGGGGAGAGGCCCGAGTTGTAGACGGAGCCCTTCACCCTGAGCCGGCCGTCGAGCGTGATTTCGTGGGTGTTCTCCACGAACTGCAGATTGGCGCGGGTGGCGACACGAAGCCGGTCCAGCCGAGGCTGAACTTCGAAAGCGCGCGCCCGTCCCCCCCCAGCGCCGGATTGAGAAGGGGCCACCTCCGCGGTCGTGGAGAGGACCCGTGTAGTCTCACCCTCGAAAGTGGGACTGCGCGGGTGCGGCCCAGCCTCTCCGGCTCCTTCCCCGCTTCCCCCCGACTCCTTCGTACCGTCCAGGCTCGCGCCAATCCCGGACGAAGCATGGACCTCGAGGCTCGGCGCGGACGATGCTGCGCCGGCACGCGACTGCCTCAAGAATCCCCAGAGAGCGATGAGTGCCAGCGCCACGATCGGAATCAAGATCCATGGGGCCCCGAGCCCGGAGCTCGGGGCGACGGATCTCGGCGCCGCCTGCGCCGGCGGCGGCGCTCCCGGACCCGATGTCCGCGCCGTCGTGCCGATGGGAGCCAGGAGACGATCCAGCTCGCGCAGGAGCGCGTCGTAATCCCTGGGCCGGTCTTCCGGCCGCTTGGCGAGCATCCGCTGGGTCAAGGTCACCAGCGGAAGCGGAAGATCCGACCTGAACTGCCGCGGAGAGCGGAGAGGCTCCCTGATGTGCTTGAGGATGATCGACACTGGGGTGGGACCATCGTAGGGGGGTCGCCCGGTGAGGAGCTCGTAGAGCGTGGCGCCCAGAGAATAGATGTCGGAGCGCAGGTCCGCGGGCGCCCCCGAAGCCTGCTCGGGGGCGAGATAATTCGGCGATCCGAGCACTTCCCCCGTGAGGGTGAGGCCCGAATCGGCGACGACCATCTTGGCGAGGCCGAAATCGGTCACCTTGACGGCCCCTTCCCGAGTGAGGACCAGGTTGCTGGGCTTGATGTCCCGGTGAATCACACCGCGGGCCGCGGCGGCCTTGAGCCCCGCGGCGGCCTGGCGGATCAGATCGGCGGCGCGCGCGGGGGGGATTCTCGCCTCTTCCCTCAGCAGCGCATCGAGAGATTTGCCCTCGAGGAATTCCATGGCGAAGAAGGGGCGTCCCTGGTCCTCGCCGATGTAGTAGATCTGGGTCACATTGGGATGGGAAAGGGAGGCGACCGCCCGGGCCTCCCTCAGGAATCGCTCGCAAAAGGCGGGCTCTTTCGCCAGCTCTCCCTTGAGCGTCTTGACCGCCACGCTTCGGTTCAGCCGGGCGTCCCAGCCCTGGTAGACGATTCCCATCCCGCCCGCTCCGATGACGCCCCGGATTTCGTAGGGGCCGAGCGTGGCGGGAAGTTTCTCGAGAGTGACGGCTTCTCCCGCTTCACTTTTCAAGGGAGGGCCCGAGATCCTCTGCGTGGGATCCGGGGCGACTGCTCGCGGGGGGAGCGTTTTCCCGCAGGCCGCGCAGGCCGTGGGAAGCTGCGATCCGGCCGCGGAGCCTTCCGCGTCCTGGCGGGCGCCGCAATGCGGACAAGTCAAGGTCGCCATTCGCTCCCATTACGAGGACGTAATCAGCCGGTTCCACACGCACAGGGCTCCCGAGAGAGCCCGCGGGTCCCCGGTGGAATCTAGGTCTCGACGCCGGGATGTCAACGCAGGGGAGGGTATTAGTGACCGAAAATGCCTTTCAAGATCCCTTTCTTGGCATCGGGATCACGAAGCGCATCCAGGGCCGTCTCATTCGTCGGGTCCCAGGAAAGGGCCTTCTGCAAATACTCGTCTCCCAGAGCGATTTGGCCGATTTTCCGGTAGAGCAGGCCGAGCTGGGCGTAGCTTTCGGAAAAAGTCGGATTCAGCTCGATCGCCTTCAAGTAGTTCTGCTCCGCCTCCTTGCGAAAGCGCGGATTCGAGCTCTGCACCAGGGCGAGATAGCGCAGGTATTCCTCCCGACCGGGATCCTGCTGCACCGCGTGCTCGAAGAAGGAGAGAGCCTTGGTCATCTCGTGCTTCTCGAGATGCACTTTCCCGTGCAGGAAATTCTGGCGCGCCAGGGCCGCCGAAGAGACCTCGGGTCCCGCCTTGGGAGCGTCCTGCTGGAGACTCTGGTCGTATTCTTTCCGGCTCTCCGGCTTCGAGAGCGTGGCATAAGCCTCGGTGATGGCCGCGAAAAGCTTTTCGCCGCGAATCTTGGTCTCTTCCTCCGAGAACTTGTCGGGATGGAGTCGCTTGGCGAGCGAGTAGTAGGCGTGACGGATCTCCGATTCGGAGGCGCTGTGCAGCATTCCGAGCACCTGGTAGTAATTCTGCCCGCTCAGCGCGGCGAAGCGCTGCAGGGCTTCCTCGACCGCACCCGCCGGTTTCGGCGGCGTCGCGCGCGCCGGGCGGCTCGCGGGTTTGGTGTCGGAATCGGCCTCCACCGGCCGCGCCGCCGGGGTGACGACGGTCTCGCTCTGAGCGCCGTCCATCTGAAGAACTCCTGACAGGATCAGGCCGCACAGGGCACGCTCCGTCTCCTCCTGCGACAAGGGGCTCATGAGAGCGATCTCGCGAACCGTCAGGGAGCCGTCCGCGCGGGAGACCAGGAACCCCTCCGCAGGCTCCAGGGGAACCTGTTCGAAAGGCAGGGGAGCCGCGGAGTTCACCTTGACCTTCAGCTCGCCGTCTCCGAGCGCGTGACGAAGAATCGCGAGATCGCTGGCGTGTCGGGCGAGGCCGAGGATGGCGATGGGAACGGGCAGTCCGGCATCGTCCAGCGCCGTGAAGGGGAGCTCCCCTTCGTGATACTCGAAGACC
>DASYRY010000104.1:0-4251 GCA_036004025.1 Candidatus Polarisedimenticolia bacterium
AGGCCTGCGGCCAGCCAATCCAGGGCCATCTGGAACACATAGTCCTTCAAGGGTCCGGTGTGCGCAAACTCCGAGGTGAGCGCGTGCCAGTCACAGATGGCATAGAAGCATCGATACTCATCCTGGAGAGACACCCAGTTCTGTAGGGCGCCTACGAGATGGCCGATGTGAAGGGGACCGGAAGGGCGGAAGCCCGAAAGCACACGTTCTTCAGGAGGCATCGGGATCGTCCCTTCAGCGCTTGCGCATGGTGTCGAGGACCAGCAGAGCCGAGCTGATGCGAGAGATCTTTCGGCCACGCCGCTGGATGGCAGGAATATCGTCGACAGCCGGCTGATCGCCTCGGACTTCCCTTTGAACCTTCTCCAGCTGCTGTCTCAATTGCGACAGCTCGGCGGCCGTAAAACCCTTCAGAAGTGCGGCGCTCAGGAGCACGAAGCCTTCCGCGATGTCCTTCGACATCGCGTACGCCGAACCCCCGATGAAGCCTGCCATGGAATTCCCTTCTGACCCGGATCCGCTCGGCTCAAGCGGACCCGGGAGGTCCCTGAAACTTCAGCAACACCATTCCGAGCGCCAGCGTGTCTCCCGGCCGCATCGGTTCCGCTGTGCCGGGCATGAGTCGCTTTCCATTCAAGAAGGTGCCGTTGAGAGCTCCTACCTCTTCACTGATGAACAGCTCCCTCCCCTTCGCCATGAGCCGCGCATGTCTGCGGGACACCGAGCGGTTCGTGTCATAGGCGGTGAGGTCGATTTCGGGCCGGGTCCCGGTGACCGGATCGTACCGCCCGATCAGACATACTTCACCCAGGACCGGGAAGACTTGCTGGCCTTCTCCCAGTACGAGCGCGCCCAAGGAGTGGGCGGGCAGGGGTGGGCGGTCTCGTGAAGCCGGAGGCGAGGGCACGATCCGAGTCGTGCCCGTCGGCGCAATCTCCGAAATCGAGCTCAGGGATACCCCCGCCTCGACCTCTCCAGGCGCGGGTAGGCCGGGTGCCGCGATGAAGTTCTCCACCTTTCGGTTGGCCTCCTGCAGCCGTGAAGAGAGCTTTCGGAGCATGCGGACCGCGATCTCGATGTTCCCCCTTATCATCCTGTCGAAAATGGCGCTGGTGATCTCGATGATCTCCGAGTCTTCCGCGGCGCGCGCCGAGGCGGTGCGGGGCGATCCTTCCAGGATCGACATCTCGCCGAAGAAATCTCCCTTCTCCATCACCGCGAGGACTTGTTCCTGACCGCCGAGATTCCGATAGATCTCGACAGATCCCGATTGAATAATGAACATCTCGGAGCCGGGATCTCCTTCTTTGAAGATAGGATCCCCGGCACGGAAGCGGACGATGAAATCTTTGAGGGGATGCGCGACCACCCAATACCCTTGAGCGGAGTGAGAATCGGGACCGACGCGCAAGAGAATACTGGTGGGGACGTCGATGTGTCAAGGAATCGAGATCTGCCTTGCAGCGCCCCGGCGTCGACCCTAGAATGAGAAACGTGTTACGCCGGATCGCACTGATTCCCATCCTCGTTCTCGCGGCTGCGACGGCGGTGGTCGCGGCTCTGGGAAAAGCCTCTTCGTTCCGTTCTCCCCTCGACGGCTCCAGCGTGCCCGTGTCGTCCTTCGGAGAGTACCGACCCGATCATCTGCATCCAGGGGTGGATCTCTCCACCGGAGGCCGCACCGGCCTTCCGGTGTTCGCCGTTGCCGACGGCGAAATCTACCGGCTGAAAGTGGAGTGGAGAGGGTACGGGAGGGCCTTGTACCTGCGTCACCCCGAAGGCCGGATTTCGGTCTACGGTCACCTCGATCGTTTCGACGAAGCGGTCTTGCATCTCGAGGGTCGGGTGACCGACGCACGGCTTGCCCGCTCGACTCCCTATCCCGGGGACATCTATCTCGATCCGCCCATTCGGGTCCGGCGCGGCCAGCGGATCGCCACATCGGGAGAAAGCGGCGCCGGCCTCCCCCACCTGCATTTCGAGCTCAGGAGGGACGAGCAGCGACCCGCCGACCCATCCCCAGCCCTGGGAAGGATGAAGCCCGACCTATCCCTGCGCTTCGACACCCTGTACCTCGTTCCGATCGGTCCGGAGACACTCTTCCAGGGAGAGCGCCGGGCCGAGGTTTCCCTGGCTCGCGATGCGTCTGGAGCATTCCTCCCCTCCAAGCCCCTCATGGTGACCGGGCCTTTTCTTCCCGAGGCCAGTGTCGTGGTGGAAGATGGCTCCGGTCATCGCTTCGGGGTCTCCGGAATCTCCACTCGGGTGGACGGCCGATTAGTCTACGAGTCTCTTCTGAAGGATTTCCGCTTCGACGAGTACCCGCAGGTGGGGCTTCTTCTGGATCATGCGCTCAGCAGCATGGCCCCCTCGCTTTTCGTCTACCGATTTGCGCGACTCCCCGGAAACAGCCTTGGGAGGGTCGCCAACGTGACCGAGGCTCCGTGGCCCGATCTGCGTCCTGGATCGCACCGGATCGAAATGTCTTTCACGGGCGCTTTCGGCGGCTCGGCGAAAGCCAGCATTCCGTTCACCCTCGTCGCCGCGCCGAGATTGCAATGGAGCCCGGAAAAGAGCGAGGAGGATGGCTCTGTTCGACTCGCATTGCGCTGGGACGGGGCTGACCCCGCCACGCTGCCTCGTCTGCGCGCCGTGTACACTCGCACGGGAAACGCGTCACCGCTCGAATGTCGGAATCGCCTCCCCCTCACGGCGGGAGAATCCTGCTCGTTCGATTCGGGCGACCTCACCCCGGGGATCATAGCGACGGTCCTTCTCGGAGAGCTCCCCGTGGCTCGATCTCTCCGCCTGGCGCAGCCTTTGCTCGACACGCCGCCCGAGGCCCCTCCCCTGCGCGTCCGGCCGGGTATCGATTCTGTGGATTTCGAGATCGCCTCTCAGCGGCCGGAATCCCCCCTCCCCTCCCGATTGATCTTCAGAGAAGGAGAGCGCGAGACGGCCCGGGACTTCGTGCCGCGTCGGTCGGGATCGCTGGAGGCCACTCTCTCCTTGGCCGCCTGGAAGCGCGTGCAGGAGGTCATGCTCGAATGTCCGGCTTCGCCTCGCCCTCTCCGCTCACGAATCTCGCTGGCTCCCCATGTCGGAGACCCATTGTCAGGCCTGATTCTTCGGGATTGCGGAATCCGTCTCGAGCTTCCTGCCCGCTCGCTCTTCTCATCGACGGCGCTGGCCTGTGAAATCGAGGACCATCCGCCTCGGCTGCCAGGGGAAGGGATCCTCCTTCGCAGTCGGCTCGTGCGCTTCCTTCCCGAGGGTTTGCCTTTCGCGATCAAAGCCAGGCTGGTCTTTCCCCGCCCCGAAGCGACCGAGCATCCGGAACGAGTGGGGATCTACCGCGTGGACTCGAGGCGCGGGGGGTGGACGTTTTTGGGCGGGGAAACGAAGGAGGCGGAGGTTTCCCTCAGCATCGGACGTCTCGATTCCTACGCCTTGCTCGAGGATGGCTCTCCTCCGGTGATTCTCGAGATTCTCCCCGCTCCAGGAACGGTTCTGGGTGATTCCCACCCGCATTTTTCGGTGAGGGTCGAGGACACGGGAACGGGGTTGAACTACGACGCAGTCCACCTGCAGGTCGACGGCAAGGAATGGGAGATGGAGTTCGATCCCGATCGCGGCCGAGCAAGCGGCTCTCCTTCCCAGGGTCTCTCGCCCGGAACGCACGCCGTACGCCTCTGGGCGGTCGACAGGGCGGGAAACCGCACCCCTGTAAAGTCCTTCGAGGTCTCCCTACGCTAGAGGTCGCATCCTTCCTGGGCTCCAGCGGGGCCTGTGGATCTTCTGCAGCGAGGACGCTTCTTGCGGCGGAATGAAGATGACGTGAGAGGTATTTTCAGCGCAAGGCTTTCACTGCTAGCGGGTTAGACGACCCTGAACCTCGTCTCCAAATGATCCGCCGTCCGGATGGAATCGGATCCCTTCATGGGGAGCTTCCACAGGATTTCCACAGGCTCAGGGGGCACGGAACAGCCTCGTGAAGCTCGGTTTCACCGCGTCAATCGATCGAAGCATCCCCGGATGGTGTCGCGCGTTTCCTGGATCAAGGCCACGAGCGCCTCTCCGCTGGCATCGCCGGAATCCGCCAGCGTGTGACCGACTTCCTGGGCAAGCCGTGTCAGATGAGCGGGCGAAGTGGGAACGATGTCCCCCGGACGGTCGTAGAGGAGGCGAAGAGAATGATCCAGGCATCGCAAGAGAAGATAACCGGCGTAGAGCGCGGAATAGTCACGATCG
>DASYRY010000105.1:0-11997 GCA_036004025.1 Candidatus Polarisedimenticolia bacterium
AGGAGCGCGGGCTTTTGCTTTCGCGCTGGAGGCCCACGATGCGACGTGTCCTCGTCGTTGCAGCGACGCTTGCTTCCTGCTTTCTCGCTTCGGCATTCCCGGGGGCGCGCGACCTGACGCTGCGTGACCGGGTGGCGGCTCAGCGGGCCCTGCGGCGACGGAAGCTATGGCTCCGACAGCTTCGGGGCCGCGCGTTCGATTCGTGCCTGCCCGTGATGTGGGCGAGCGGGGTCCCTGGCCTAGGCAACCCTGGAAGGGCCTTCCTGCCTTTCTTGTTTTTGGGGTGGACGGCGGGCCGGTCCTGTTCCATAATCCCACGCTGTGAATTTCGGAAGGGTCCCGTCTCGCGGTCGTCTCCAAGCGCTCAGGGCGCTGCTCCCCATCTTATTGTTGGGTGTGGCGACACCTTGCGTACTTGCGGGCTCGGGTACCACGACGCACGGCCGAGGAAGCGTGGAAAGCTTCCCCACCCTTCCCACGACGAATCGCCTCTCCGAGGGAGCGGGGACTTGTCACGTTCTGAGGCGAGGCCAGACGCTCTTCTCCATCGCTCGGGCCTACGGCGTCCCTCTCGAAGCACTCGTCGAGCTGAACCAGATCTCCGATCCCGCGCGGGTGCAGGCCGGCTTGGTCCTGTTCGTCCCCGGCGCCTCGGCACCCATCGACGTTCCCCCCTCGATGCCGGCGGCCGCTCTTTTGTCCTGGCCTCTGGAAGGAAGTCTGACTTCCTACTTCGGCTCCCAGAGAGGGCGGCAGGACCACGAAGGCATCGACATCGACGGCGAGGTGGGTCAGGTGGTGCTGGCCGCGGCGGCGGGACGTGTGATCTGGGCGGGCGAGGAGCGCGGGTACGGAAACGTGGTCATCATCAACCACGGAGGCGGCCTGAGCACGCTCTACGCTCACGCGAGCCGACTCCTGGTCGGCCCCGATCAATCGGTCGAGACGGGGGATCCCGTGGCGGAGGTGGGAGACACCGGCAACGCCCGGGGCGCCCATCTTCACTTCGAGGTCCACCGCAACGGGCAGCCTGTGAATCCCCTACCCATGCTCGGAGCTCCGCTGGCCAAGGCCACCGGACAGCGCTGAGCCCGTCCTTCGTCGTTCCGGCGAGGATGCGTTCTGAAGTTCCCGGGGAGAGTTCGTGAGTCAGGAAATGCGCCCCGCCGCAAGCTCTGGCGCCGGAGTCGGTTCCGCTCCGACGCTCAGCGTGATCGTGCCTTGCTTCAACGAGGAGAAGAATCTCCCTCTCCTCGTCAATCGCATCAACCAGGCCCTCGGATCGGCGGAGATTCCGGGAGAAATCGTTTTGGTGAACGACGGCAGCCGCGATGGCACCGGGGCGGTCATCGACCTGCTCTCGAAGCAGTTTCAGAACGTGCGCTGCGTGCATCACCCGGTCAACCGCGGCATCGTGGAAGGGTGGCGCTCCGGACTCGCCGCGTCGCGCGGCGACTGGGTCCTCACGACCGACGCCGATCTGCAGTACGCTCCCGAGGACATTCCGCGACTCTACCGGGAGATGAAGGAGGGCTCGTGGGACCTGGTGCAGGGATGGAGGAAAGATCGCGAAGATCCGAGTCGCACCCGGGAGCTCCTGAGCGTGGGTCTCTCCAAGATGCTCCAGTGGATCTTCTCCATGAACCTGGAGGATGTGAAGTCCGGATTCGTCCTCTACCGGCGGGAAGTGTTCCAGGACATCCTCGCCTTCCGGCAGAAGTACTTCTCCTTCCAGAGCCTCATCACGGTCGCGGCCCACTTCAAGGGATACCGCATCCGTCAGGTTCCCATCACGTTCCACGTGCGTCACGCAGGAGAGTCGTTCATCCAGCGGCCCTTGGTTTTTTCGCTTCGGGCGGCGACCGATCTCCCCAAGGCGTTTTTCGAGTATCGGATCCGCCGGCAGCGGTGACCCACCCCATCGAGGAGACAGACTGATGTGCGGGATCGCGGGATTCTGGGGAAGGGCCGACATCGACGCGGCCACGGAAATCCTCTTTCACAGGGGACCCGACGCTTCCGGGACGCGAGCGATGGGTCCCGTCTCCCTGGGAAGCCGTCGATTGAAGGTCATCGATCTCAAGACGGGCCAGCAGCCCATGTCCAACGAGGACGGCAAGGTCACCATCGTCTTCAACGGGATGATCTTCAACTACCGGGAGCTGCGCCGGGAGCTCGAGCCATGCCACCAGTTCCGATCCCGATCCGACACCGAGGTCATCATCCACGCCTATGAGGAGTGGGGCGAGAAGTGCCTGGACCGGTTCATCGGCATGTTCGCCTTCGCGATCTGGGACGGCAAGGAGCTGTTCCTGGCCCGCGATCGGATGGGGGAAAAGCCCCTCTACTACACCCTGCCGGGCGGCAGCCTCCGTTTCGCGTTCGCGTCGGAGATCAAGAGCCTCCTCACCCTGGTCGACGCGGTCCCCGAGCTCGGGCAGGAGTTCGGAGCGTTCGAGACATCGGTCGGCCAGGACACTCTGTTCAAGGGCATCCAGATTCTTCCTCCCGGATGCTACCTGCGATTCAACGGGAAGAGCGCGAAAGTCCGGCGATACTGGGAAATCCCCTCCTTCGACGGTCCCTACGAGAAGGAGGAGCATTACGTCGAGAAGCTGCGCTGGCTGATCGAGGACGCCGTTCGCCTGCGGCTGCGCAGCGACGTCCCCGTGGGGGTCTTCCTGTCCGGTGGGCTGGACTCGTCGCTCATCGCGTGCGTGGCGAAGCCCGACGTGGTGTTCTCTTGCCGTTACCCTTATGGGCCGCAGTACGACGAATTCGAGCACGCCCAAAAGGTGGCGCGCCAGATCGGCGCGAAACACCTGGTGATTCAGCCCACCGCCGCCGATTTCAAGCGAGATTACCCGCGGATTCTATGGCACCTGGATCAACCGATCGCAACCGCTTCCTCCATCGGGGAATTCTCGCTGGCCCGATTGGCCAGCGAGCACGTCAAGGTCGTGCTGGGCGGGCAAGGTGCGGACGAGTGCTTCGGAGGCTACGTCCGTTACCTCCTCATGGCCCTCGAGGAGGGGCTCGGGGAAAGCCCGGAGCTGAAGTATTACCTGCCTCTGGCGCGCTTCTTCTGGAAAGACGAGATGTTCTCGGATTATGCACGGCGCTACTACCACTTGATCCGGCGCGGCGGCGGCGAGAAGACCCCGGGACTGGAGCGGGTCCGCAAGGCCTTCGAGTCCCATGCCCACCTGATCGATCAGATCGGCAGGACGGACATCGAGCTTTCTCTTCCCAGCCTCATCACCATGAACGATCGCGCGGCCGCTTCCTGGGGACTCGAGAACCGGACCCCCTTCCTGGATCACCGCATCGTCGAGCTGGCGTTTCAGCTTCCTCCTGAGCTCAAGATCCGCGACAAGGAGCAGAAAGTGATCCTTCGCAAGGTAGCGCGGGGGCTGGTGCCCGATTCGGTGATCGACCGCAAGGACAAAAAGGGACTCATCGTGCCGATCCAGCTCTGGCTCTCCAAGGAGCTGAACGGCTGGGCGAAGGGGCTCGTGTCGACTTTTAAGCGCCGATCGCTCTTCCGGCAGGTGCCTCGGGAGGGACCCACTCGTGGCGAGTTCGACCGAAGGCTCTATACCCTGCTCTCGCTGGAGCTATGGCACCGCAACGTGCTTTCGGTGCCGCGCAGAAAGCGTTTGGAGATGGCGGATCGGCTCCGCTTCCGAGGACCGTCGTCCAACGCTTCCGCCGTCGGAGACGAAGACGCCGCGACGGAAAGGTCCTTCGTGACGGCGGGCCCCTAGATTTGAGTCTTGCGGCGATCCTCACTCGTGCGCCCTCCCCACGGATCTCGCCATGGAAGTCGGTTCTCCTGCTGCTCGGGATCTGCGCCTGGCTTTTTCTGCTGCATCTCGGAGCCCTGCCGTTTCTGGGTAAGGACGAGCCCAAGAATGCCGAGGTGCTCCGGGAGATGATGGGCCGAGGCGACTGGGTGACGCCCACGCTGGGCGAAGTGCCCTGGTTCGACAAGCCCATCCTCTATTACTGGGTCTCTCTGGTTTTCTTCCACATCTTGGGTCCGGGGGAGCTGTCGGCCCGCCTGGCCTGCGCGCTGTTCGGCACCGGGGGCGTGCTGCTGACCTGGGCCCTCGCCCGCAGACTCTTCGACGACTCCACCGCCCTGCGCGCGGGAGTCCTTCTCGCCACCTCCCTGGAATACTTCTGGTACTCCAGGACCGCGGTGACCGACCTTCCCCTGACTTTTTGCGTCACCCTGTCGCTGATGGCCTTCTTCCGCGCCTCCGAAGGCTGGGGACCCAAGGAGCTCTGGTACCCCGTGGCATTCGCCGCGGCGGGCGCTGCCGCGCTGGCCAAGGGCCCCGTGGGTCTCGTCCTGCCGGCCCTCGTGGCAGGCTCCTATCTGCTCTTCATGCGCCGGTTGGGAGAGCTCTCCACGATCCCCTGGGGACGATCCTTGCTGGCGTTCCTGCTGGTCGCGGCCCCCTGGTATCTCCTCGTTTCCTTTCGCCACGGCTCTCTTTTCTGGAACGATTTCATCGTCAACCGCAACCTCGAGCGCTACACCTCGACCATCCACCGCCATCCCGGACCGGTCACCTATTACTTGCCGTTCCTCGTAGTCGGGTTGTTCCCCTGGGGCGCCTTGTTCCCTTTCGCCGCGCTGGAGGGAGTGAGGAGAGGCTGGGGCTCGTTCCGCGCCGAAGCGCGCGGATACGGGTTCCTTCTTCTCTGGGTGCTGATGCCGCTTCTCTTCTTCTCTTTCGCCGGCTCGAAGCTGCCTTCCTATCTGCTCCCTTGCTTCCCGGCCATGGCGGTTCTCACTTCGGACGGGTGGGGAAGGATCATCGAGAGCTCCGCCGCTCCACGATTGCGGCCCTGGGTGATCGCCGCGCTGCTGTTCCTCTTCCCCGTCGTGGCGGGCTTGATCTACCGGTGGTGCCGCACGGAAGCGCCGGACCAGATCCCCTTCCAGCTGCCTCTCGCACTCTCCCTCGCCTGCACGTGCGCGGTGCTGGCGATGCTGGCTGCGATGAAGCGCTACTCGCAGCTGTTCCCTGCCTGCGCGGCGGGAACCGTGCTCTCGCTGAGCATGCTCGTCTTCTTCAGCCTGGGAAGCGTCCGCGAGCAGGCGTCCTTGACCCGGATCGCCGCGAAGGGAGTGGAGCTCGCCCGGCAGGGGCAGGCCGTGGTCGCCTACCGGAATTTCCACAACTATCTCTACTTCTATACGGAGAACCGCGTCCCTCTCGTGAAGCGGCTTCCGCAGCTGGAGCGCCTTCTCGAGGAGAAGGGTGCGGTGTATTGTTTTCTGGAGAAGCCGGGCCTCGAGGAGCTCAGGCGGGAGTCCTATCGCGTGGAGACGATGGATCGACAGTACAAGGTCACCCTGGCGCGCGTGAGCTTGCCGGAAGGTCGAGGCGTGCGGTGAGGCGCGATTCGAGAAAGGCAGCAACGGGCCGCGCCGGCGCCCGCGCCTCCTCGGCGGCGAGACAGCGCTGGATCCGAGGGGAGGCGCCGCAACTTCGAAAATCGCTGCGAGCGGTGCTGGGAGAAACCCTTCCGCCCGCCCCGCTGCGACCTCAAGTCCACCGCCGCGAAGATCGGCTCGGTTTCAGCATCGAGCAGGTCTCCTTCGCCAGCGGAAAAGGACAGCGCGTGCCCGCGCTGTTCCTTCGGCCTTACGGGAGCGGCAGGAAACCGGCGATCCTCTACTGCCATAACCACTCGCACGATTACGCCTGGGGCAAGGGTGAGATCCTCGAGGGAAAGGGCCGCATGCCCCCCATCGGGCCGATCCTGGCCCGGGCTGGATACTGCGTACTCGCCATCGACGCGTGGTGCTTCGGAGAAAGACGTGCCGACGAGAATGCGACCGCCAAGGCTTTCCTGCTCCAGGGTCGGACCTTGTGGGGCATGATGCTCGCCGACGAGTTCGCGGCGCTCGATTATCTCGAGTCGCGCCGGGAGGTCGATCCTCGCCGCATCGGCTGCTTTGGATTCTCCATGGGAAGCACGAAATCCTGGTGGCTGGCCGCCTTGGATCCACGCATCGCCACCGTGGTCGGGGCTTGCGGGTTGACCACCTACGGCGCCTTGATCGACGCAGGCGTACTGAATCGTCATGGCATCTATTTCTACGTGCCGCGCATCCTGACCGTGGCCGAGGTGTACGACATCGTGGCTCTCGTGGCTCCCAGGCCCTTTTTGAGCCTCAGCGGCGAGGAGGATGGAGCTTCGCCCCTGGAGGGAGTACGAGAAGTCCATCGCAAAGCGGGATCCATCTATCGCCTCCTCGGGGCGAGACGCAACCTGGGGCGCCGCTTCTACCCCGCGGCGCACGAGTTCACCGATGCCATGCTTCAGGACACGCTCGGCTGGTTCGGCCGCCACTTGCGGCCGACCGCGTTCGTAGCGCCTTGATCCCCAGACACCGCATCCCTAGAATGACTCGGCGTTCGGTTCCCTGGAGTGCCGTGGCGATTCCGGAGGGGCTTCAAGCATGGACTCGCGTGAGAATTGGGGTGCATCCGTGACTCGCAGGATCGCTTCCGCCGGCTTGTGCCTTCTCCTGTCCCTTGCGTCGTCCTCCTCGACGATGCCTGCGCAAGCCGCCCAAACTGGAGGAAACCCGTTCACACCGAGCGCCGCCGACCGCCTCTATCTCGGCCGCCTGGGTGAAGCGATGGTCCTGTCGCGCGCCGTAGCGGGAAAGATCTGGCCTGGATGGGGACTGGATAAAACTCCCATTCTGCTGTACGAATCGGGACGGGTCGCCTATCTCGCGAACCATCCGGCGCCCCCGTCCGATTTCTTCCGCCTGGAGGCCAAGCTTCCCCTCTTGGGAGCCGTCTACGCCAGGCTCGGACGGGATCCACGCTTCACCGCGAACACGAGCATCGAGCTGGGAGGCATCCCGACCGCCTGCATCGGCTACTCCACGGGGCCGTCCGACCTCGAGGCGCCTTCGCTGCGCTTCGTCGCCCTCGTCTTCCACGAGGCCTTCCATGCGTACCAGACCAAGGCGGGCAAGACGGCCAAGGGCGCGGTCGAAGCGATGCTCATGCGCTACCCGGAGCTGAATGCCGAAAACCTCGCCCTGGCACAGCTGGAGCAGATGATCCTCTACCAGCTCGTCCGCTTCGAAGATGCGCCCGACCCTGCGCGCGTCAAAGAATTCCTGGCCGTTCGGCAGGCCCGTTCGAAGACGCTGGGCCCGGAATTCATCCGGGCGGACCGGGGCATCGAATACCAGGAAGGCGTGCCGACGTTCCTCGAGGTGCGGCTGCTGGAGGAAGCCAGGAAGTCCTCCGCCACCTTGCCGGGGCTCGGCGCGGAGGATCCGTACGCCCTCGGGTTCAACTCGACGCCGGAGCTGAAGTACGGCGACTATATCGGCCGGCTTTTGAAGTTCTCCTCCGACGCGGGCACGACACGCAGCCGCGCCTACGGGACCGGCATGGCCTTGGCCCTGGTCCTGGATCGCCTCGGATTGGACTGGAAGGTGCCGGCCTTGACGACGGACAAGTACCTGGACGAGATTCTCGCGGAGGCGATTCCGCTGGCGCCCAACGCCGCGGTGTCCGCCCTGGCGTCCGTGAAGAAGGAGTTCCGCTTCGAGGAAACCTTACGTCTGGTTCAAGAGAAGACTTCTCGTTTGGCCCAGGAGCGCAAGCTCGCGGGCGAGACCTTCCTGCGCCAGGAGGGCATTCAGGTCACCCTACGGTTTCCCGAAGGGCCGGTCGAGCTGCGAGCGTTCGACCCGATGAATATCCAGCGCATCGATTCCACCCGCGCGATACACAAGCGGATGCTGCGGGTCGCCTCCGGCGAAAGCTGGTTCTCGGCCAGCAACGTTCCGGTGATGGTGAGTCTCGGGGAAGGGCCCTTCGACATCCGCGGAGTTACCTTCTTCCTGGCGCGCGAAGGGCTCGAGATCGATGCCGATTTCGCTCCGGTGGAGCTGAGTCCCGGTCCCCATGAATTCCGCAGCTCCTTGAAGATCGGGGCGGACGGCATCGCGCTTCAGGCCACCGCCGGCAGCTTCACCGTCTCCGACGACGGGAAGCGAGTCGACATCGTGCTGAAGCGGTAAGACGCGACGCGAAGGGAGTTTCTACGCCAGGCAAGGTTAGAATGAAGGCATGACGCCCAACGCTCCGGCTACCCTTCTCGTCGCGCTTTCGATAGCTCTCGTCTCCCCTGCGGCGCATGCTTCCGGCTATACCTTCTTCAGAGTGTCGATCTGGGGCCAGTCCGGAGAGCCGCCTCCCCGCTTCCAACAGGAT
Organism: Candidatus Polarisedimenticolia bacterium; assembly: GCA_036004025.1. Taxonomy (GTDB): domain Bacteria; phylum Acidobacteriota; class Polarisedimenticolia; order Gp22-AA2; family AA152; genus AA152. The sequence continues at coordinate 8,271 of DASYRY010000105.1, forward strand.
CCCGTCTCCCGCGAATTCACGCTCTTGTTTCCGGGACCCGTGGCGGAGAAGGGGTGGGACCCGGTTTCGGCGAGAAGCCTCGTGGTTCGCGGAGGGGCCTTCCTGCCCGCGGATCCGGTGCCGATCATGCGCCCGAGAGATCCCGATCCCGATTGGGATGCCGCCGGCCTCGAGGCATCGCTGGATTTGAACGGCGACGGACGCTCGGAAGTCGTCCGGGCACGGACGGTCCTGATCCCGGATCGCAAGGATCCGTCGGCCGCGCATCAGCGAATCCTGGTGGAGGTCTTGGAGGGGGATCGGATGCTCTTCGCGGATCTGCTGGAAGGCCCTTCTTCCGAATCGATCCGCGCGCATGGCGTGGCCGCCACCGATTTCACCGGAGAGGGCTTCCCGGACATCATGGTCTCCTTCGAGGGAGATCGCCGCTCAGGCATCGCCTTCTACAGCCAGGCTCCGTTACGCTACGCGGGCAGCGCCACCCTGCGCATCGAGGGTTTTTCCAGCCTCTTTCGCTGCGACGGATACGGCATTTTCGACCTCACCCGCAGGCCACGGGAGTTCTTCGCGGGGCTCCCTTCTTCCGCGCTGGCCGACCGGCCAGGCTGTCCGGATGCCCGAGGGGTCGAAGGGGACGGGCTGGCGCACTGCCGATACCGTTTCGCGTCGCCGTACCTCGGCTGGATTCGTGAGCTGACCGCCGGTTTCATCCCTTCGTCGAGGCTGGAGGTCTTCGACCTCTACTTCCCCGTGGGAAAAGCCGCCTTGTCACCGGAGCAGGCGCTCGACTTTCTGGTCCCGGTCTTCGGCGGCGAATACCACATGGAATCCAAAGGCGCGGCGGGTAGAAGAAAGGAGTTCCTCTGGATTTGGCAGGGGAAGAAGGCGACGGCCACTTTGCGGGCCGTGGAGAATCAGGGCCGGAAAGAGAGCGTGGCGCTCCGGCTGCAGAGGCGCTAGCCGGATCCCCCCTCGCCCAGCGCATCGAGCAGCCGCTGGTGAATCCCTCCGAAAGAGCCGTTGGACATGATCAGGACCACGTCTCCGTCACGGGACTCTTGCGCGAGGGTCTTGACGATGGCGGCTACCTCGGGGATGTAGCGGGCGGAAAGACCTCGGCCCTGGAGGTCCTCCACCAGCTTCTGGGCCGAGAACCGATCCCCCTGTGGCGCGCGCTCGGGGTGATCCACGGCCGAAACGATGACCTCGTCCGCCTGATCGAAAGCCTCCGCGTAATCCGCCTGGAAGATCGCCCGGCGCGAGGTATTGGTGCGCGGCTCGAAAACCGCCCAGAGACGCTGCCCCGCGAAGCGCTCCGCGAGCGCGGCGATGGTGCCGCGGACTGCGGTGGGATGATGGGCGAAGTCGTCCACCACGGTCATGCCACGCCGAATGCCGCGAATCTCCTGCCGGCGCTTCACTCCCGGGAACGAGGCGAGTCCTTTGCCGATCTCCTCCGGTTCGAGACCCAGTTGAGAGCAGGCGGCCACCACCGCGAGGATGTTCGCCAGGTTGTGGGCCCCGGTGAGCGGGGAGGAGAAGGAAGCGTATCGCTCGTTGCCGCGGAAGACATCGAAGAGGATCCCGTCCTGCGTGGCTTTTCGGGTGCGGCCCACCCACGCCGCCTTCTCGCGGACGGCATATTCGATCTTCTGGCCACGGCATTTCGCCGCAATAGCCCGGACCTCAGGATCGTCCGCGCAGACGACCAGGGCCCCGTCCTCGGGGACCAGCGCCAGGAACGCGGCGAACGCCCGTTTCACCGAATCCAGGTCCTGGAACATCTCGGCATGGTCGAATTCGACGCTCGTGAGCAGCGCCGTACGCGGACGATAGTGGAGGAACTTGGACCCCTTGTCGAAATAGGCGGATTCGTACTCGTCCCCTTCGATGACGAAGTGGGACCCTTTGCCGAGCCGGAAGCTGCGCTCCTGGCCGCACAGCACGCCGCCGACGAGCCAGGAAGGATCTCTCCCCGCCTCCATCAGCACCCAGCCCATCAGCGCGGTGGTAGTCGTCTTCCCGTGCGTGCCGGCGACGACTACGGGATGCCGCCCTTCCAGGAAGAACTCTCCGACGGCCTGGGGAAAGCTCCGGTAAGGGAGGCCCCTGCGCAGGACTTCCTCGCCCTCCGGATTGGTCCGGGTGACGATGTTCCCGATCACCACGAGATCGGGGTGCCAATCCAGATTCGACGGGGAATAGCCCGGCATCAGGCGAATCCCTTGCTTCTCCAGCATCGTGGACATGGGGGGATACACGTTCTCATCCGATCCGCGGACCTCGTGGCCCGCCGCGGCGAAGAGTCCGGCGAGTGAGCCCATCCCGGTACCGCAAATGCCGATGAGATGAATCTTGTGAGGATCGGTCTTCAGGACGGAGCTCCGAGGCTCAGGATTCCGGAGAAAAGATGCCCCAGCAGGCTTCCGGTCTTCAGAGGCCGGCGTGGCGTTCCGCGCGTGAGAATGACGATGGCCGCATCGGCCAGGAAGGGATCCCCGCCTCGCTTGAGAGGCTTCCTGCAGATCCGGTCGATCACGCTCACGGTCGCGGGACCCAGCCTGGCGAGCGATTTATGGAATTCCTTCCGGTTGTAGGCGATCCAGTAGATCTTCTTCAAGTCAGGGTCGACCGGATCCGGGAGATCCCCGTACGTGGGGCCATCCGTCAGGTTGACCCTCAGAAAAACCCTGCCTCCCTCCGGAGAGCATATCCGGAAGAGCTCCGCGAGCGCCTGCCGATAATTCGCGATGTGCATCAGGACGTCGCAGTTCACCACGGTGGGGAACCGCCCGGACGGCAAAGGCAGCCGGTAGATCGATCCCGTCTGGAGGTTCGCCTCTCGCAGCGAGGGATACCGCTGGCGGCAGTGGGCGAGCATCTGGGCGGATTGATCCACCAGATAAGTGTTCGCGGGGCCTGCCCGGTCCAGATAGACCGGGACGTAGAAGCCGGGACCGCAGCCGACGTCGACCAGATCTTCTCCCGGCACGAGGTTCTTGCGGAGCAGCAGCGACATCCGATACCGCTCGTTGCTCCATCGCCTGCGGTGGCGCCGGCCTTCCCAAGCTTCGGCGAGCGCCTCACCGACTCCCGGCTCTTCCCACTGGGACACTTCCAGAACGGGCGCGGCGGACTCGAGGGGGAGCATGCGCTTTTCCATGGCGAGGTAGCGTATACCATGAGAAGCGGGAGCGGTCAAAACCTTCCATCTCGTCCGCGACCCGGGATGGACGCGCGGCACAGAGCGGTCGGGGGATTCTGGAATGACCCCTGGTTGAAAGCCTGAACGTTGGGTTCTGTGAGCGCGATCGAGCGGAGGGATAGGGGATCGCGAGGCCCGCGATCTCAGGGAGTGGCTTCTTCCATGCTCACCTCTTTTGTGACCAGCGCCACTTGCTCGACTCCCGCCTGCCGGACGAGATCCATGATCTGGACCACGTAGCCGTAGTCCAGCTCTTCGGCGGCTTGGACGAACACGACCTTCTGCTTTCGTCCCGTGATGGCTTTGGTGACCTCCTCCACCAGGTTGGTCCGGTTCACCTCGTCCTTGTTCAGGAACATGGTGGAGTCGTTCTTGACGGTAAGGATGAGCTGGATGCTGGTGGGATCCACGATGACTTCAGCTTCCGTCTCCTTGGGGATTTCCATGTCGAAACCCTTTTGAAGCAGCGGAGTGACCACCATGAAGATGATGAGCAGCACCAGCACGACGTCCACGAGGGGC
>DASYRY010000106.1:0-4395 GCA_036004025.1 Candidatus Polarisedimenticolia bacterium
AAATCACAAGCCCGCACGCCGTCACCCCCGTCGTCCCCGTAGAGAATCGCGGAAACCCTGTCACGCACCTGGAGCGGCGCAGCCAAGGCGCGCCGGGGGACCCGCTGTCCGATCACAGGAGCGGGAAGAAACGGAGGATTCTCCGCGAGGTCTTCGCGCCAGACCGAGCGCCGGGTGTCGACCGCGGTTCTCAAGAGAGAGCCGTCCTCGAGAGAAGCGGTAAGGCTTCGCGCCGGATCCTCCCCCTCGGCTTCCGGGAGACCCACCGAGCTCCAGCCTCGCGCGGTCTTTTCGCTCACAAGGAAGAGGCAGGCTCTGGAAAAGCAGCGTGACGCGCCCTCGAGGAGGCGATCCAGCAAGGCGATCTGGTCGGTGCATTCGGCGAGGCTCTTGACGGCGAGCGACAGGAACTCGGCGTCCGGAATGCGGTCCGCCTCGAGCGCCGCATCCTGGGTGAATCCTTCCAGCGAGGCGAGCGAAATCGGCTCGCACAGGGCTCGACCGATGGCTTCGAGATCCCCCTTCATGCGGGCGGCCCGCTCCTCAAGAATCCGGGACACGTGCGCCTCGGCCGTTTCACGATCCAGAGGGGTCATCGGCATCCTCCACGCCGCGGCATCGATTCCATGTGTGGGCCCGCAAAGCGGAGCCGATTATACCTAATCCCGGTAAACGGACTCGAGCCAGACTCTCGCCGTCTCATGGGAGCCTCCCACGTCGGCGTACTGAAGGGCCCTCTCGTATCGGACGAGGGCCTCGTCTCTGCGCTCGAGGACGTCCAGCGTGTTGCCGGCGCGAATCAAGAACCAACCTTTCCACACATCATCGGCCGAGGCTGGCAAGGCAATCCCTTCCTCGAAGGCCGCGAGCGCCTCGGGGTACTTGCGAAGCTTCATGAAGCCGATCCCCTTGCGGAAGAGGGCGTCGGGATCGCCTGGATGGGTCTTCAAGCATTCTTCCGCCTGCCGGATCGAGCCGGCGAAATCGAGCCCGTCATAGAGGTAGTAGGAGCGCTTGAGCGGCCTGAACTCAGGATCGGCGGTCACCGCCAGGGCCTCCACCAGTCCCGAGCTTGGAGAAAACTCGCGGAACAGATAATCCGGCGCTCGCGCCAGTCCCTCGAGCTCCAGCCGTTGCATCATGCTGAAGCCCAAGGTCGTGAAGGCGGCGGCGAATGCCTCGTCCCGCGGAACTTGAAGCTCCTTCGCGAGCGCATCGGTCCGCAATGCCGCGAGCGCCCGTTTCGTATAGAGCTGGGAAGTCTGGCGCAGAAGAGTCAGGAGCCGGCTGTCCTTCCTCAAAGCCGGAACCTTCACCCTCTTCTTCCCATCCAGGATGCCGAACTCCGTCACCGTCTCCTCGGTCTCCGTCTCTCTCCAGGGAATGTGACTGAGCGCGCCGTCCAGGATCTGTCTGCGGATGTGAAAGTTCTCCACCGCGGGTGTCAGGTAGGAGAGGGCGGTCCAGACGTACTGCAGAGTCTCGGTGCCCGAGCTATAGCGTTCCACTCCCAAAAGGCGCGGATGCGCCGGGATCTGGATCCAGAGGTAACCCTCGTCGCGCATCCTTCGCGCATCGAGAGCCCCGGCGTCGACCAGCATTTCCTCCGCCGATTCGGATTCGAACGTCTCCGACCAGAGGAGGGTGAAGAGCCAGGGCGAAACCTTCTCCTTCTTCGACGCTTTCGCGGCCTTCTTGAGGAGGGGACGAAGCTCCGGATAGATGCCATCGGCCGCTTTCCGGACTGCTTCGTCGAAGGCCTTGCCGGAGTCCTGATGGATCACCGGGAAGGCGGGACGATAGAGGTTTCCGATCTTGCGGACCATCCGGGAGGTGATCAGATCGTCGAGAGCGAGATCCAGGTCGGGGACATCGAGCTCGGTCAGGGCCTCCCGAGTGGCGCCCGACTCCACGGCGAGAAAGACCTTGGAAAGGACGGGATCGGAGAGCGCGTTCAAACGCCAGGCTTTCAGGAAGTTCCCCAAGTAGTTGGCCCCCGCCAGGTATTCCTCGGGCACGCCCCCCGGGGCAGGGGGAACGAATTCCGGCGGGGCTTCCTTCGGCTCCTCTCCGGGAGGAGGCTCGGCGGACTGCGTGGAGCCTGACGTGTCGGCTTCCTGGGATAGGACTCCAAGCGAGGACGGGACAATCAGCAGGAAGAGAAAAAGCGTGCCGACCCGGATTCCCTTGCTGCCCATGAGCCTCCCCTCGGTGGTCCCGCGCGAAACACAAACTCCTGGATGGTTGGATAGGTGCCGATGAAGCACGAGGTCGAGGAATCCTATCAGAGACGCGCTGGCTGTTCCAGACTCGAGCCTGCCCGCGCAGTCGGGGAATCATGTCAAGGTGCGAAGGTAAAAATACCACAAAGAAAGTTGTGGAAAAGAGATTTCTCAGGATCGAGGTAGGTTCGAGGCCCAGCCCGATGAGTGTGTAAGCCTATGAGCAATAGCAGGTTATTCGCAAATGAGGAGGCCAGGCTTCCCCTGGCATGGACCCTGCTCAAGAAGGCGCCGCGTATCGAAGTCTCCGGCTGGGGGGGAAATGTTCGAGCAAAGAACTCTGCAGCGCGAAATCGTCTTTGAGGGTACGGGCCTCCACTCAGGAAAGCGCGCACGATTGCGCCTCCTCCCCTCTTCTCAGAATACCGGCGTTGCGTTCATTCGTACCGACCTCGGTGGTCACGTCATCCCTGCAAGGGGAGAGTGCCTGCAAGAATCGCGGCTCTCCACCAGCCTGAATCGTCACGGTGTGCAGATCAGCACGGTCGAGCATCTTCTTGCAGCTCTCGCGGGACTCGGCATCGATAATGCGAGGATCGAAGTGGACGGGCCCGAAGTTCCCATTCTCGACGGCAGCGCTTCCCCTTTCGTCGACGCGATCCTTGAAGTGGGTCTGCTTCGCCAGGAGACTCCTCGACGCTTTCTCACGGTCCTGCGGCCGGTCAGCGTCTCGGATGCCGACAAACGCCTGGTCATCTTCCCCTCGAACGAGTTTCGCGTGACCTATGCGATCGATTTTCCCCACTTTGCCATCGGGTATCAGGAGCGGGAATTCCAGGTCTCGGCTCGCACCTTCGCCGAGGAGATCGCTCCGGCGCGAACGTTCTGTCTCTTTCGGGACGTCGAGGAGATGCGCCGGCAGGGGCTGGCACTCGGAGGCGGACTGGACAACGCGGTGGTCGTCGGGGACGATGGCATTCTCACGGGATCGCTTCGCTTCCAGGACGAGTTCGTGCGCCACAAGATCCTGGATCTCGTCGGAGATTTGAGCCTCGTGGGAAGGCCCGTCCGCGGTCACGTCGTCGTCTTCAAAGGTGGCCACCGGCTCCACGCCGGGCTGGTGCATCGTCTTCTGGCCACGCCGGAAGCCTGGGCGCTCACCGGCGGCAGAGATTCGCTCCCATCGCATCTGCTGCACAGCTACGAACGCCAGAAGGCCGGGATCCTTCCAGGTCAGGCCCTGACGGCCTGAGTCGTCCCCCGCGTCGCCCTCCACTTGTTTTCCGCTCGGCGCCTCCACTAAACTGAGCCTCGCTCCTGGGCCGCCAAACCGCCGAGGTCTCCTCGAAAGAAGCCTGGATGCGCCGGATTCTTCCCGGTCTTGTTCTCCTGCTCCTGTGCACCTCCGCGCCCCGTGCCGACGAGGGTTCCGCCGAAGCCTCGGGAGATAGCCCGCGTATCGCCGATCTGTCCTCGGAGATTCGGGGCGGAGTTCTTCTGGTCTCCTTCCGACTCGTTGGGGCGCTCGATCCGGAGACCCGCGCGCGGATCGCGGCGGGGCTGGAGACGACTTTCGATTATCGTATCGAGGTGCTCCGGCGCCGCCGGTTCTGGGCCGATGCGCGGGTGAGGCAATACCAGCTCCTGACGAGCGTGAAATACGACAGCCTTGCGCGCCGCTACGATCTCGGCCTGAAGATGGATGGAGAAGTGGAGAAGAGCTCGACGACGGATCGCGCTGAGGATATGGAGCGATGGCTGACCTCGATCAAGGAGATTTCGCTCGGACCCGTCGCGGACCTTCTTCCTCCCGAGGAGTTCTCCGTGCGCGTGAAAGCCGATTTTCCTCCACGATTCGTCTTCCTCTTCATCCCATGGGATCGGGACACCGCCTGGGTGCGGATTCCCTTCACGGCGCCCCCCATGACCCGGCATGACACCCGGCGGTAATCCCAAGCCCCGAAGGCTTCGCACCGACAGGCTGGTGCTTTTCGGGCTGCTCTCCCTCCTGGCGCTCTTCCTCGTCGGCTATCTGCTTGCGCGCCGCGCCCGCGAATTCTCGTGGCCGTACCTCACCAACTCCGTATTGCTGTCCTTCCTGGGGATCACGAACGTCATCCTCATCCTGACGCTTCTGAGCCTTCTGATCCGGAACTTGATCAAGGTTCTGAGC
>DASYRY010000107.1:0-7676 GCA_036004025.1 Candidatus Polarisedimenticolia bacterium
TTGGGAAACGGCGGCCGGTATGATCCTGCCACCGACACGTGGCATCCGCTTTCCATGACCGGTGCGCCAGCTCCACGCATCCGGCATACGGCGGTCTGGACCGGCAGCGAGATGATCATCTGGGGTGGAGGAGGGCCGACCTCCAGTCAATCTCTGGATTCCGGAGGGCGTTACAATCCCGCGACCGACACATGGCTTCCCACGTCCACCACCGGTTCGCCTCGGGCGCGGGCCAATCACACGGCCGTGTGGACCGGAGACCGGATGATCGTCTGGGGAGGCGGGGTCTCGTCCGGGGTCGCAGACCTGAATACAGGCGGCCGATATGATCCTCAGACCGACAGCTGGGCCCCCACGTCAACGCTCGAAGCCCCTTCACCTCGCCACGCTCATACCGCCGTTTGGACCGGCGTTCGGATGGTCGTCTGGGGCGGGGAACGATACGTAACGAATCTGGCCTCGGGGGGCCAGTACGATCCTACGAACGATTCCTGGGTCGCGACCGCCGTCTCGGGAGGCCCCTTGGCTCGCCACTTTCACACCGCGCTGTGGACCGGCAGCTTGATGCTCGTCTGGGGCGGAGAGTCCACGACGCCCCTCTCCTCAGGAGGCAGGTATGACCCCGTTCCTTTGGGGGTCGACGAGGACCAGGACGGCGACGGTTTCACGGGTTGCGGCGGTGACTGCGAGGATGCCGATCCGTCGGTCCATCCAGGCGCGATGGAAGTTTGCAATGGCGTCGACGACAACTGCGATGGTGCGGTGGACGAAGGTGGCGACAGTCTCTGCACCAGCCCTTACGTTTGCTATGCGCCCGTCTGCCGCGGCACAGGCGGCTGTGACATCACAGGGCTTCCGGATGGAACTTCTTGCTCGGACGGCGACTCCTGTACGACCGGCGACATGTGCCAGTCCGGCGGGTGTGTCGGGACGCGGGTCCCGTCCCGTTTGCTCGTCACCCTCACACCTTCGATCCTGACCCCGGTCAATCACGATCTGGTGACCGTCACGGCGTTCGTCCGGTTCGATACGTGCGGCTTCGGGTCGAACCCGCCGGTTCTCGCTTCGATCACGAGCAGCGAGCCAGATGATGCTCCGGGTCCGTTCGATGGACATACCGTGAACGACATACAGGACGCGAGCTTGGGAACTCCCGACTACAGCTTCCAGCTCCGGGCGGAAAGCGACCGCAGAGGCTCGGGCCGAATCTATGCCGTGACCTACACGACGACGGATTTCCTCGGTCGGCCAGCGACCGGCTCGGCAACGGTTCTCGTCCCGGTGAAGAAGATGGGTAAGCCGACCCCGGCTTCACAGGAACCCAAGCCAATACCGCGGGACTGAGATCCGAAGGTGCGATGATCCACGTTGGTACTTCGGATCCGTCCGGGGACCGACATCTCCGCGGAAGTACGAACCGAAAGCTGGCGCGTAGCGTTTCGCCGATCCGATTCCATCGAGTGTGCAGGACATTGCGCCTTTACGGTGCAGCGTTCTGCACACGCTCGGAATTCCATTCATTTCCATCTTGACTCCCCGCGATAACGTCGTACCGTCCTTCATAGCCCCCTTGAAGCGCGCTGGGTCGCTCAGTCTGAAAGCTGGGCTGGGCGGCCCTTTCGCGCGATCCTGTGGAAGTGATGGTGAGACGCTTGAGACGAGGATTACTCCTCATTCCGTTGTTGGCTCTCTGTGCGGCCCATTCATGGAGCGCGGACAAAGCTTCCTCCGATTCCTTGAGCCTCGAGGAGCGTCTGGACGCCCAGAGAGCGATCGAGCGCCTCTACTACTCTCATCAGATCGATGCGACGCAGCCCTTCGAGAAAACGATCACGCGCGAATTCCTCGAGCGCAAGGTCCGCGCCTACCTGCTGCAATCCGCGGCGCTGGAGCGCATCTGGCACGTTCCGATCACCGGCGACGCGCTGCGGCGCGAGACGCAGAGGATCGCGAGGCAGACCCGGATGCCGGGACGCCTGCGGGAGATCTACGAAGCGCTCGGGGAGGATGCTTTTCTCTTCGAAGAGTGCTTCGCGCGTCCCCTGCTGGCCGAGCGCCTTCTTCGAAGCTTCCATTCGGGCGATCCACGCGCCTTCCCCGAGTCGTCTGAAGACCGCGGGAGGCCGGTCGAATCCTCCCTGCTTCGCGAGGACGGCGGCGACTCGCCCCGCCGGGGAGTCCTCTTCGAGCGCTGGTGGGAAGCGATCTCCCAGAGTCTCGATCCGGAGAGCGTTTCCGCCTCCGCCTCCCATCGGGATCGACTCCCCCCCATCGCCGAGGGGATCGAGCCGGAGGCGTCCTGCACGGCCGACAATCTCTGGGACAGCGGAGTCCTCGACGATCTGCCGGATCCTCGCGAGTTCCACACCGCCGTCTGGACCGGCACGCTCATGCTGATCTGGGGTGGATTCAACGGATCCCACCTCCTGCAGACGGGCAGTCGCTACGATCCCCTCACCGATACCTGGTCGTCGATGTCGGTCACCGGAGCGCCCTCCGAGCGCCAGAATCACACCGCCATCTGGACCGGAAGCGTCATGGTCGTCTGGGGTGGCCAGCAGGCGGGCGGAAGCGCCCTCGCCTCGGGAGGACGCTACGATCCTGTCACCGACACCTGGGCCGCCACGTCGACCCTGAACTCCGCCGGCGGCCGCACCAATCACACCGCCGTCTGGACCGGCACGGAGATGCTCGTCTGGGGTGGCAAGAGCAGCGTCTTCGCGCTCAACTCCGGAGGACGCTACGATCCCGTCACCGACACGTGGGGCGTCGCCATGACGACCAACGGCGCTCCCGCCGGCCGCTACGATCACGTCGCGGTCTGGACCGGCAGCGTGATGGTCGTCTGGGGCGGATTCAACAGCACCTACGTCAACACGGGCGGGCGCTACAACCTCTCCACGAACACCTGGACCGGCACGTCGCTCAACCTTCCTCTCTCCGCCCGCTCTCTGCCGCGGGCCGTCTGGACCGGCTCGCTCATGGTGGTCTGGGGAGGGACTAACGGCTCCCCTCTCGACAGCGGGAGTCGTTACGATCCGGTCTTCGACACCTGGAGCCCCACCTCGAGCCTCAACGCGCCTTCGGCGCGACGAGCAATGAGCGCGGTCTGGACCGGATCGAGGATGCTGATCTGGGGAGGCGAGTCGGGCGGGCCGGGCCTGGCGACCGGCGGTTCCTACGATCCGATGGGCGACGCCTGGCAGAGCCTTTCCACACAGGGCGCTCCCGGCGGGGCGCGCAACCACAGCGCCGTTTGGGCGGGCGACAAGATGATCGTGTGGGGAGGAACCGCCGCGCCCTCCTCCTACCTGAATTCGGGGGGGCGCTTCGACCCCGCGGGCGCGGGAACGTGGACTCCCACTTCCATGGGGACCGCTCCCTCGCCCCGCACCGGACATTCCGCCGCCTGGACGGGGACCTTGATGATCGAATGGGGAGGGTGGAACGGATCGCAGCTCCTCGACAGCGGCGGCCGCTACGATCCGCTCGCGGATGCATGGACTCCCACGGCGCTTGCCGGCGCCCCCTCGGCGCGTCAGGGGCATACCTCCGTCTGGACCGGCAGCGTGATGGTGATCTGGGGAGGAACCGACGGCTCGCCGGCGAGCACGGGAGGGCGCTACAACCCCGCCACTAACTCCTGGGCCCAGACCTCGACCCAGGACGCGCCGATGGGAAGAACCGGCCATACCGCCGTCTGGGCGGGAAACCGGATGGTAGTCTGGGGAGGCACCCCCGATGCGGTTTCCGTCCTGGCAACCGGCGGCCGGTACGATCCGGCGAGCGATTCCTGGACTCCCACGTCCTCGTCGGGCGCCCCCGCGGCGCGCCGCGACCATAGCGCGGTCTGGACCGGATTCGTGATGATCGTGTGGGGAGGGCGAGGAGCCGCGGGGGCCCTCAACAGCGGGGCCCAGTATCTTCCGAGCTCCGACTCGTGGCTGACCCCCACCTCGACAGGCACCGGCCTCGCCGCCGCGCGCTACGGACACAGTGCGACGTGGACGGGAAGCGTCATGGTCGTGTGGGGCGGCACGGACGGAGTCTCCCTGCTCAGCTCGGGGAGTCGCTACAATCCCGGATCCAATACGTGGGCCCTCACCTCGGTGTTCGGATGTCCCACCGCGCGCAGCGGGCATACGGGCGTCTGGAGCGGGAGCGCCGTCGTGATCTGGGGAGGATTCAGCACGACCTACCAGAACACCGGAGCGCGCTACAACCCGGTCAGCGACCTGTGGTCCGCCGTGACCACCTCGGGCGCGCCGGCGGGCCGCTCCGGGCATACGGCCGTCTGGATCGGCGGCTGGATGATCGTCTGGGGCGGCGCCGGAGATTCGTACCGGAGCACCGGCGGACGCTATGCCCTCGGGCAGAGCACGGACGCCGACGGGGACGGGTTCACCTACTGCGGCGGAGATTGCAACGACACCAGCGCGGCGATCCATCCCGGCGCCGCCGAGCTGTGCAACGGAGTGGACGACAATTGCACCGGCGGAACCGACGAAGGCTTCGATCAGGACGGAGACGGGTTCGCTTCGTGCGGAGGAGACTGCGACGACGGGGACGCGCAGGTGTGGATGGCGCCCATGGAGGTGGCGAATCTCTTTGTGGCGGGCGCGACGCCGGCGGGCCTTTCCTGGACCAGCCAGGGCCCGACCGTCGGTCCCCAAACCACCTACGATCTCACTTCAGGGATCTTCACCGCGCCGTCGGGCGGCTTCGCATCGGGAACCTGCCTGCAGACGGGAGGCACGAACAGCTTCTCCGACGCCCGCCCCGATCCCGGCGTGGGAACGGTCTGCTGGTATCTCGCCCGGGCTCGCAATACCTGCGGCACCGGCACCTACGGCTCCCCCGCCCGGGACGCGAGCGCTCCAGCCTGTCCTTAGCTTCTCGTCTTCATCTCGTAGGGATGCGTGAAGGGAGGTCCGCCGGATGGCGGTAATTGCGCGCGATCTCTCGTTCCAGGGCCGAAGCGCGCTTGGCGCTCGATGAGTGGTCCCCGAAGAAGAAGTTGGTGGCCGCGTCCTGATCGCCGTACTTCTGGGCGAAGCGCCGCCAGAGCACCGGGGCCTTCTTGTAGTCATAGCCCGCTTCGTAGACGTAGCGCAATCCCACTCGATCGGCCTGATCTTCGTACTCGCGGCTGTAGACGTTGCCGAAGGTGACCACCCCGAGCGACGCGGCCTGTTTCGCGGCGTTTCGGGCGGCCGGGCTGTCGATCTGCTCGGCCCCCAGGATGGCCACCTGCCCCGCCACGCCGGAGATGATGCTCTTGGTCGCCTGCCGGCGGGAATGCTCGTGCGTGGCGTGGGCCAGCTCGTGTCCCAGCACGATGGCCAGCTCGTCGTCGTCCATGTCCGCCATGAGACCGCTGAAGACGTAGACCGAATAGTTGGCCATCGCCATCGCGTTCCACTCCGGGTTATCGACCACGTAGACCCGGACCTTCCTGGGGTCCACATAGCCGGGCACGATGTGGTCCACGATCCTCCGCGCCCGCACCACCTGGGGTCCCCTGTCGTGCAGCGCCCCGAGAGACACTTGCTTTCCCTCCGGACCGGGCTGCACGATCTGCTTTGCTTGCACCCAGGTCTTCTCGGCCTGGTCGGTGGATGCGACGACCTGCTTCTCGATCGTGCCGGAGCCGTTGCGCTCCGCTGTGATCTCGACGGCGCGTATGGTTCCGTCCTTCTGCCGGCTCCCCCGGATTCTCAGCCGATAGCCCATGGGGATCGTCGCGACGCTCTTCGCCCTACCTCCCGGATTGAAGCGAGTTCCGGAAGTCGTCCGCACCCGCTGGGCGTCTACGATCAGGAACTCTCCCTTGCGGTACTCCAGGTAGCCGTCCAGCTTCACCTCGCTTCCGGCGAGCGTCGCGGGGGAAGCCCCGATCGCGAGGGAGAGCGCCAGGACGGCGCCGAGTCGCCGGCTATCCATTTCTACCCTCCTCGGTCGAACGGCCTGTCCGCAGCCCGGGAAGTTCGCCCGCTTGGTCGCTCACCCTCGACTCGATCCGGGAATCGGGGACAAGCCAGATCAGCGCCACGAAAACATACACGCTCACCGCGACCCAAGGATGGGAGAAGGCGACGACGATCCCCAGGACGTAGGATACGGACGAGAGCTTCCCCTTCAGGTCTCTCCCCACCGCCTCGCGCAGCTCCGAGTCCTTTCCCTGGTGCGCCACGATCGCGGCCTGGAGAAGCAGGTAGGCCAGCGAGGCCAGAAGCAGGATGCCTCCATAGATGGCGGTGGGAAGAGGCGCGAGGTGATTCTCTCCCATCCACCGCGTGGCGAACGGGATCAGCGAGAGCCAGAACAGCAGGTGAAGATTGGCCCAGAGGATCTTGCCATTGATGCGGCCCGCCAGGTGCAGCATGTGGTGATGGTTGTTCCAGTAGATCCCCAGGAACACGAAGCTCAGCACGTAGGTCAGAAACACCGGAAGGAGGGGCCGGAGAGCCTGGAGGTCGGTGCCCTGGGGGACCTTCAGCTCCAGGACCATGATGGTGATCAGGATCGCGATGACGCCGTCGCTGAAAGCCTCGATCCTCGTCTTGTTCAAGAAGCGACCTCATTCTCCGAGGGCGGTCAGGTCGAGCGTGCGCGAGCGCGGCCCGTCCATTTCGAGAAGGAGAATGCTCTGCCAGCTTCCCAGGACGGGCACGCCCCCGGCCAGGGGGAGCGTCACGGAGTGGCCCAGCAGGACCGAGGTGAGGTGGGCCTGCGCGTTGTCGTCAATCGAATCGTGCCGGTAGCCGGTCTTTCCGCGGAAGGTGCTGAGGAGGGACTCGCCGAGCCGCTCGAAATCGTGGCGCAGTCCCGCTTCGTCCTCGTTCACGCTGATCGCGCAGGTGGTATGCCTCACGCTGATCAACAACAGACCATCCGAGACTCCGAGCCGGCGGCACGCCGCGCGGATCTCGTCCGTGAGGTTGGCGACCTGCGTCTTGCGCTCGGTCCTGACGCTGATCTCCGTACGGCGCACCGACATCCCCCGCGCTCCTCTCCTCAGTCGCCCTGGAGCATCTTTTCGAACATCTCCGCGTCGGTGGTGGGCACCTTGCATCGGAAGTGCTCGCAGAGGTAGGCCGTCGGCTTTCCCCCCTGCGCGGTCTTTCCTTCCAGGAGAGGCACGTCCTGCGACCCCCCGGCAGCGGCTGGGTCTTCACGGAAGGCGACGACCTTGTTGGGGACGAAGCTCTGGCGCAGCAGCCGGAGGAATTCCTGCGTCTCCGCCGCCGACGCCCGGCCGATCACCGCCACCTCCTTCGCCGTGTCCAGGTAGAAATCCATGGCCCAGAGCATGGCGCCGAAGGCCGCCGGCATCTGCTCGATGTTCTGTCGATAGGCGCGCAAGATGCGCAAGGCGTGATCGCCATACCCCTCCTCGCCGGTGAGCCGGGCCAGGCGGAAGAGGGTGAGGGCGGCCACCGAGTTTCCCGAAGGCAGCGCGCCGTCGTACCCGGTCTTGGATCGGAGCACGAGGTCCTGCTGCGACTCGGCCGTGAAGAAGAAGGCGCCGTCCTCCTGATCCCAGAATCGCTCCACGGCGCGATCCACCAGACCTCGCGCCTCGCGCACCCAGAGAGGATCGAAGTCGCTCTCATAGAGATCCAGGCAGGCGGCCGCCATGAACACCCAGTCGTCGAGGCATCCTTCGAGCCGCG
>DASYRY010000108.1:0-5596 GCA_036004025.1 Candidatus Polarisedimenticolia bacterium
GGGGACTTCCCCCGCTCGATCCTGGGAAAACAGGAGGGTCCGGGCCCTCATCCAGAGGAAATCGGGATGGCGGGGCATCTTCGCGAGAGCCTTCTCACAGGCGGCCAGGGCTTGGTCGGAATCCTTCGCGCCCAGGGCGCCGGCCAGAGCAAACCACCCCCAGGGATCTGCCGGGTGGGCGGTGCTCAGCGCGCGCGCCGCCTCGATGGCCTCGTCCTGCCCACCCAGCGCGCCAGGCGACAGAGAAAGGATGGTCCAGGCTTTCAGCTCCGAAGACTCCGGGAAGCGCTTGCTGAGTCGCTCGCCTTTGGAGGAGACCCCTTCGTAATCTCCCGTGAGGTACATCGGACGCAAGTGCTGCGCTGCCGCGCGAAGCTGCCCGGCTCGCTCCCACTCCAGGAATCTTCGGGCTGCGGGGGCGACGACGAGCGTAACCACCCCTAGGACCAAGACCCTGGGGATCCATCGCGAAGGAGGCACGGAGGGCCTAGCCACGAGACGAGACACCTCGTCTTTCGGTTGGAGTGAGTGAAGCTCAGCTCCGTGACGGCGCGGGACCCAGATTCGTTCCCTCGCCGCGACCAGTCAGCATGCGGGTATCGTGCGGAGACTGCCAGAAGCCCGGAATCGATCTTCCGCAATCCGGACAGGATCCATTTTCGAGACGATTCTGCTCGATCCGATAGCCGACCCGCCCGATGAGCAGCGCGTCGCAGGAAGGACATCGGGTGTTCTCCCAGTCCCCCACCCGGCCGGGGAGGTTGCCCGCGTAGACGAACTGCAGGCCGGCCTCCTTCCCGATGGCGACCGCACGGAGAAGCGTCTCCACCGGAGTGTTGTCCGGATCCGTCATCTTGTAGTCCTTGTGGAATGCCGTGACGTGCCAGGGGATCTCCGGCGACACCGAAACGAGGAACTTCGCGAGGTCGCGCAGCTCCTGGTCCGAGTCGTTCCAGCCGGGAATCACCAGCGTGACGATCTCCAGCCAGAAGCCCATCGCCTTCAGCCTGCCAATCGTCTCCAACACGATCTTGAGCTGACCGCCGAGCGCCCGGTAATTGGAATCGCGAAACGACTTCAGGTCCACCTTGTAAAGATCCACCCACGGCCGGATGTAGGTGAGGACTTCCTCCGTCCCGTTGCCGTTGGAGATGTAGGCGGTCACGATTCCCTGGCTCCGGGCCTCGCGGAACACCTCGACCGCCCACTCGCTGGTGATGAGCGGCTCGTTGTAGGTGGAGGCCATCACCGCCGCCCGGCTCTCGAGAGCCATCTCCACGAGCTCCGATGCCCCCAGCTCCCGGGGCGAAGCCGTCGCCTTCGAGTCGCGGAGGCTCTGCGAGGTGAACCAGTTCTGGCAATAGCCGCAATGATAGTCGCACCCCAGCATCCCGAAGGAGAGCGCCTGGCTCCCCGGGAGGGCATGGAAGAACGGCTTCTTCTCGATGGGATCGATCTGCAGGGCCCCTACGTACCCGCGGGGGACGAAGAGCCTGCCTGCCTCATTGAAGCGAACCTTGCAGATCCCGCTCCGACCCTCGCGGATGAGGCAGCGGTGTCCGCAGGCGAAACAGGTCAGCGAGGAGTCGGCATGCTTCTCGTAGAGAGTGCCCTCGCCGGTGAGCCGATTGAGAGATTCGGCCAGGGATGCATTCTGCGCCATGGTGTTCCTTCCCCGCCGTTTCGGGGGGGCTGGTCTATTTTACTGCAACCAAAGGCCAATCGGCCGTTGACATCGCGGATCCTTTTCAGTATAAATTCCCCGCTTTTTAGCGACCCCCGTCCAGCCGCGTCGGCACCGCCCCGTCCACGAGGCGAGAATCGCACACGGGCATCGGCATCGTGCACCGAAGGAGGAGCCCCGAGGATGTTCGTTTCCAAGAAAATGTTCCTCACCAAGGGGGTCGGCCGCTCGAAGCAGAAGCTGACCAGCTTCGAGCTGGCGCTGCGAGACGCCGGGATCGCTCATTTCAACATCGTTCGAGTCTCGAGCATCTTTCCCCCGGGCTGTAAGATCATCCCCAAGAAAGAGGGTCTCAAGTACCTGCGCGCGGGCGAGGTGGTCTTCACGGTGCTTTCGGAGAATGCCACCAACGAGCCGCATCGACTCATCGCGGCCTCCACCGGCATCGCCATCCCCAGCCGGCCGGACCGGCACGGCTACCTCTCGGAGCACCATTCTTTCGGTGAGACGGAGGACAAAGCGGGGGATTATGCCGAGGATCTGGCGGCTCAGATGCTCGCCACGATCCTCGGGATCGAGTTCGACCCGGACAAGTCGTACGACGAGCGGAAGGAGCTCTGGAAGATCAGCGGTGAGTTCTACAAGACGATCAACGTCACCCAGACCGCCGTGGGGGACAAGAACGGCATCTGGACCACCGTGGTCTCCGCCGCGGTCCTGATTCCCTGATTCCCGCCCCGGGCATTCCCCCGCTCCCGGCCCTTCCCCTTATAGAGCGTCCCGATGGAAATCTACCGGCAGAATTTCCTTGGCATCGGTCCTCCCCATAGCGATCTGGAGACGGCGCGAGCGGTGGTCCTTCCCGTTCCCTACGATCGGACCGCCACGTACGGGAAAGGAACGGCCCGCGGCCCCGCAGCCCTCATCGCCGCTTCTTGCAATCTGGAGCTCTACGACGAAGAGCTGGGATACGAGACCTATACCGCCGGAATCCACACGGCGGGTGCCGTCTCCGGAAACAAGGACGCGCCCGAGAAAATGGTGCGGGCCGTCGAATCCTCCGTGGGGAAGTACCTGGACATGGGGAAATTCGTCGTCACCGTGGGCGGGGAACATTCCATCACGGCGGGCGCGGTCTACGCCCATCATCGCCTGCATCCCGCACTCAGCGTGGTCCAGCTCGACGCGCACGGCGACATGCGCAATGAATACGAGGGGTCGGAGCACAACCATGCCTGCGTGATGCGGCGGATTCGCGAGCGGCGCATTCCGTCCGTCGCGATCGGCATCCGCAGCGTCTGTCGCGAGGAGGTCGACTACCTGTCGGAGAATCCCGCGACGATCATTTCCGGACGAAGGGTGGCCGAGGGGCGGGATTGGTTCGACGAGGCGATCGCGGCGACCGGCCCCGAGGTGTACGTGACCGTGGACATGGACTATTTCGACCCGTCGCGCGTCCCGGCGACGGGCACCCCGGAGCCCGGCGGAGGCGACTGGTATTCGACCCTCGCCTTTCTCAGGACGCTTTCGCGGCGCCGCAAGATCGTAGGATTCGACATCATGGAGCTGGCCCCGATCGCGGGGCAGCCGGCCTCCGATTTCCTCGCGGCGAAGCTTCTGTATCGGCTGCTCGGGTATGCCTTGCCGTCGGACGGGCGCGCCGACGCTCCGGGACCTATATTGAGGTAGACCTCCGGCCCCCGGGGAGCAGGAATTGGTCCGGCCGGACGCCGGATATGAAAATGGAAGGCGCGCTGCCCCATTCTCTGGAGGACCTCCGTGCCGAAGAGCCTTGAACGGGAGCTCCACCACCCTCAAGAGTGCGAGATACCGGAAGAACTCCCGATTATCCCTCTCGTCTCCACCATCGTCTTCCCAAGCATCGTCGTGAACCTGCAGGTGGTCCGGAAGCGTAACCTCCAGCTGGTCCGGGAGCTCGCCTCCGAAGGCATCGTGGGGCTGGTCATCCAGCGTGGCAGCGGATTGGAGTTTCCTCCCGTCGAGGACCTCACGCAGATCGGCGTGGCGGCGAGATTGGTCACACGCATCAACGTGTCGCGCAATACCATCCAGATCATTCTGCTGGGCCTCGCGCGCTTCAAAGTATCTCAGTTCACGCAGACCGAGCCCTACCTCAAGGCGAAGGTGCATTGCATCGAAGAGCCGGACGTGGAGTCCATGGAAGCGAACGTCGTCATGGGCAACGCGCTCCATCTGCTGGAGACGCTGGTCCGGAACGACAGCCGCATCTCGGACGAGGTCCTCCACCTCATTCGGAACAACCTGACAGGGCCTGGAAGCCTCGCCGACCAGATCGCCAACCACCTCAACTTCAAGCTCGAGGACAAGAAAGAGATCCTGTGCACGATCCAGCCGCTGGAGCGGCTGCAGGTCGCGATTCGCCTGCTGAAGCGGGCGCTGGATCAGATCAAGGTGGGGCAGGAAATCCAGGAGACGACCCAGGAGGAGATCACGCGCGCCCAGAGAGAGTACTTCCTCCGCGAGCAGCTGAAGACGATCCGTCGCGAGCTGGGCGAGGGGAACGAGGCGGAGGCGGCCATCACGGAGATGCGCAAGCGGCTCTCCGAAGGAAGCTATCCCGAGACGGTGGTCAAGGAGGCGGGAAAGGAGCTGGACCGGCTCGCCACGATCAACCCGGCCTCGGCCGAATACAGCGTGGTCAAGACCTACCTGGACTGGCTGCTCGAGCTCCCGTGGAGCACCTTCACGATCGACAACCTCGACATCGCCAAGGCCCGCCAGACGCTGGAACGGGACCACTATGGCCTAGCCAAGGTCAAGGACCGGATTCTCGAGTATCTTGCGGTGCGCAAGCTCAAGTCGGACATGAAAGGGCCGATCCTCTGCTTCTATGGTCCCCCCGGAGTCGGCAAGACGTCCCTGGGGAAGTCCATTGCCGAGGCGCTCGGAAGAAAGTTCATCCGGATGTCGGTGGGCGGCATGAGGGATGAAGCGGAGATTCGCGGCCACCGCCGCACCTACGTGGGCGCCATGCCCGGCAAGATCATCCAGAGCATAAGGCGGGCAGGGACCGCGAATCCGCTCTACATCATCGACGAGATCGACAAGATCGGGAACGACTTCCGTGGCGATCCGGCGTCGGCTCTGCTGGAGGTCTTGGACCCGGAGCAGAACCATTCGTTCCTGGACCTCTACCTGGACATCCCGTTCGACCTCTCGCGGGTCATGTTCGTCACCACCGCGAACCGGCTCGACACGATCCCAGAGCCTCTCAGGGATCGCATGGAAATCCTCCCGCTTTCCGGGTACACGGAAGAGGAGAAGCTCTCCATCGCCCGCCAATACCTCGTCCCCAGGCAAATCGACGCCCACGGACTCAAGACCGAACAGATCGGCTTCGACAAGAAAGTCCTCGTGGAGATGATTCGAGGGTATACGAGCGAAGCGGGCCTGAGGCGGCTGGAGCAGCTCATCGGCCAGATCTGCCGGAAGGCCGCCAAATCGGTGGCCCTGAACGAAGGCGCGAGGGGAAAGATCAGCCCCGATGATTTGACGGAGCTCCTGGGACCGGCGCCTTACCTTCCCGAGCTGGCGGAGCGGAAGGATGAGATGGGAGTCGCGACTGGCCTCGCCTGGACGGCCGCGGGCGGAGACATCCTGCTGATCGAAGCGACACGTATGAAAGGCCGAGGCGCGTTCGGCATCACGGGACAGCTCGGCGACGTGATGAAGGAATCGGCCCAGGCCGCTCTCTCCTACGTCCGGTCGCACGCGGCGGAACTGGGCATCCAGGACAAGGATTTATCGAAGACGGACATCCATCTCCATGTGCCGGCCGGCGCCATCCCGAAAGACGGACCCTCCGCCGGCGTGACCATGGCCACCGCCCTCGCTTCGCTGCTCTCCAACAGGAAGGTCCGCCACGACCTC
>DASYRY010000109.1:0-3514 GCA_036004025.1 Candidatus Polarisedimenticolia bacterium
TCCGAGGACGGCCATCGCCGAAAGCAGCGCGGGCGGAGAGTTCGCGATGTGCTCCCAGAAGATCGTGATCAGGGCCAGTCCGCCGGCCATGAAGAGAGAGTAGAGCGTGAAGGCGGGCTTTCGTCCCAGGCGATCCGACACCATCCCGAAGGAGGCGTATCCGACCAGCTCTCCCGCCACGATGACCAGGACCCACAGTCCCGACCGGACGACCGACATGCCGCGCTCCTGCTGCAGGTACCCCGGGAACCAGACATAGGTGTACCAGTAGGCGCTCATGTTCAGCACGGCGAGGACCAGCGCGCACAGCGTGCGGCCTCGCAATCCAGGCTTCAGAAGCGCCCGCAGCCCGCTCGACAGCGCCGGGCGGTCTTCCCGCCTCCTCTCGGCCTCCCAGAGATCCGACTCGGGGATTCCCTTGCGCACCACGGCGACCAGCAAGGCGGGAAGCCCCGAAACGAGGAAGGTCGCCCTCCATCCGAAGGCCGGCGCGAACAGGGTGCCCATCACGGCCGCGAGTCCGACTCCGAGCGGGGCGCCCGATTGCATCAAGGCCCCGTAATGGCCGCGTCTCGCCGGAGGGAAGGTCTCCGCGATCAGGGCGTGGCCGCTCCCCCACTCGCCTCCCACCCCCAGCCCGGTGATGCTGCGCCAGAAGAGCAAGGCGGGAAGGCTTCCTGCGAAGCCGCACATCAAGGTGCCGAGGCTGTAGGCCAGGATGGTCGCTTGGAGGACGGGGCGCCTTCCGAATCGATCGGCGAGGATTCCGCAGAGAACCCCTCCCAAAGCGGTCATTCCCAAGGAGAAGCCCAGCACCAGCGAGTGCTCCTCTCGCGTGAGACCCAGCTCCTTCGAGATGTCGGTGAGAAGAAAGCTGTACAGGATCAGATCGTAGAAATCGAAGAGCCAGCCGCCCCAGGCGAGCAGCAGGATCCGGCGGTGGGCCGGGGTGAGGCGACGCTCGTCCGAAAGCATCAGCTCGCTGCCGAGGGGGCGGGACTTCCCGGTCTTAGCACCGTGAGCCAGCGCCTCAGCGAGTCGGCGAGAATCGTGAGGACGCAGGCCATCATGACCGCGGTCATGGACGCGTTCAGGTATCCCTGGAAGGGATGGCCTCCGCTGCGCGCCAGGGGAAGGAAGTTATCGACGATGTTGAGATACCCGGCCGTCAGCGTGGTGGTGGCGACGAAGGAAAGCGGCAGGAGAGTGATGAAGGCATAGCGCGCCTTGCCGGAGTTGAGGATCACCGTGGTGCCCACGCACAGCGCGATACTGGCCAGCAGCTGGTTCGAGACCCCGAACATCGGCCAGATCGTGCTGATCGATCCGGTCCAGATGAAGGAGCTCCACGCCGCGACCACGAGCAGGCTGGAGATCACGGAACCGGGAAGCCAATCGGTCCGCTCCAGGGGCTTGTAGAAGCGTCCGAGGAATTCCTGGACCATGAAGCGGGCGACGCGCGTGCCGGTGTCGATGGTGGTGAGGATGAACAGCGCTTCGAACATGATGGCGAAATGGTACCAGTACGACAGCAGGCCCTTGAGACCCGGCACCGAAGCGAAGATCTGCGCCATCCCGATCGCCAGCGAAACGGCGCCTCCGGTGCGCCCCTCGAGCGACTCCCCCACCTGTCGGGAGAATTCGGGCAGGTTGACCGCATGCATGCCGAGCGTGGCGAATTTTTCCGGCGGTACGTTGATGGCGAAGTAGTCACCCGGATACAAGGACGCCGCGGCGATGAAGGCCATCACCCCCACGAAGCCCTCCATCAGCATGGCGCCGTAGCCGATGACGCGGGCGTCGCTCTCCTTGTTGATCATCTTGGGGGTGGTGCCGGAGCCGACCAGAGCGTGGAATCCGGAGATGGCGCCGCAGGCGATGGTGATGAAGACGAAAGGATAGAGCTTCCCCGGAATGATCGGCCCGCCTCCGTGCGTGAAGGGCGTGAGCGCGGGCATCTTGAGATCGGGGTGAACCAGGAAGATGCCGATGGCGAGCGCGGCGATCGTCCCGATCTTCATGAAGGAGCTGAGATAGTCCCGGGGGCACAAGAGCATCCAGACGGGCAGGACCGAAGCGATGAACCCGTAAGCCGCGATGGCCAGCGTGATCTGATGGGCGGAAAGGGTGAACCACCCGGAGACGGCGGAGGTCGGGATGAATCGCCCCGCGAGGACCGCCCCGACGAGAAGGAGGACGCCGATGACGGTCGCCTCCATGATTCTTCCCTTCCTGAGGCGGTACATGTGGAAGCCCATGTACAGCGCGATGGGAATGGTCATCGCGATGGTGAAGACACCCCAGGAGCTTTCCTTGAGGGCATTGACCACGGCGAGACCGAGCCCCGAGAGCGCCACTACGATGACGAACAGGATCGCCAGGGCGGTGGTGAATCCCGCCACCGGCCCGATTTCGCTGCGGGCGATCTCCGCGAGCGACTTGCCGTTGCGCCGGATGCTGGAAGCGAGAATGACGAAATCGTGGACCGCTCCGCCCAGGACCACTCCGATGACCAGCCAGAGCAAGCCGGGGAGGAACCCGAACTGGGCCGCGAGCACCGGCCCGATGAGCGGACCCGCTCCCGTGATGGCGGCGAAATGATGGCCGAAGAGGACCCATTTCTGGGTGGGGAAGTAGTTCTGTCCGTCGTTCAGCCGGTGGGCAGGCGTGGCACGGGCGTCGTCGAGCGCCAGCACCTTGGCGGCGATGAAGGCGCTGTAGTAGCGATAGCCCAGGGTGAAGAAGCAGAGGATTCCGATCAGGAGCGGCAGCGTGTTCACAGAAAGGGAGTGTTATCCGATCCGCCGCGACCTGTCAAAGCGGATCGCGGACGGTCCCACTCAAGCCTTGTCAAGGCCACGATGCGATGAGGCGCTCCGATCCGCCGCGGCCGAAACCCCGCGTCCCGGCACCGCACGAATGGTACGCATGTGCGAGGTACCCATAGCCGGAACCCGGGGGTGGATCGAGCCAGGACTTGCAGGCACTGTGGACCCCGTCGCAGTCGTCGTCCCGGCCATTACAGATCTCGGCGGCGCCAGACCCGCATCCGAGCTTGTTGGATTGGAATGTGGTACGTTTCACTTGAGAGAAGGAGGCAGCCATGACCCAGCCACCACCGGGAACCTCGATTCCCGTGAAGCTCACCGACGACGTCCTGGGAGGCGTTTATTCGAACAGCATGCAGGTCTCGCACACGCGAGAGGAGTTCGTGCTGGATTTCATGAGCATCTTCCCGCCCGCGGGAAAGGTCAACTCGAGAGTGATCATCAGTCCCGGGCACATGAAGCGAATCATTCTGGCTTTGCAGGACAACCTGCGTCGCTACGAGACTCAGTTCGGGGCGATTCACGAGGCGCCCGAGCCTCCGGCGCGTATCCCCGAACCTCAGCAGACACAATAGGGAGCGGGCCCGCGGCGAGGGCGTGGGGCTCGGCCGGGATTCAGGTCTGCACGAACAGTTCTTGCAGCGTTTCTTCGACCTCCGCGGCGAGGTCGGAGTGGTGATGCCTGA
>DASYRY010000110.1:0-8459 GCA_036004025.1 Candidatus Polarisedimenticolia bacterium
ATGAGACTCACGTCCCCCTGCAGAAGCTCCTGGGCGGTGAGGACCCGGATGCCACGCTGCCTGGCATCGTTGTGTCCCTCGAAGGTGAAATTGACTTCGGCAACCCCGTGCCTTTCGGCAGCCGCGCCGAACGCAGCTTCCGCTCCCTGCGCAGCGCCGCTATAAAGAATGCAATCCTCACGATTCATGGGCTCGTTCCCCTTTGCAACTGAAATCCCGTCTATCGCTCAGCTCGGGATCATCTCGGTGGAAGTGAGCATTTATACCACAATCACCGCGCTCTCGATGCACCCGACGCCCACTCCGGTTGCCCAGTGCCGGCAACTTCGTGATGGGGAACGTACTCTATGGGGTGGGACAGGGTGGCCGGTTTCCCTTTTCCATAAGAACCGGAATACAATGCGCGTTCGCTGGGGGTTCCATGAGAATCTTCCTCGTTCACGTACGTGACCCGCAGTTCTACGCTATCCCGAGCAAAAAAAGAACGAAGAATGGGCGTTTGCAGGTCATGGGCTTCCCGCCCATCGGCGTGATGTCTCTTTCCTCGGTTCTCAAGCGCGCCGGCCACGACGTGGTGATGTTCGACCAGGCCGACCCCGAAACGCCGGACGACTACATCGTCAAGGAAATGCTCCACCAGAAGCCCGATCTCATAGGGCTGAGCTTCCTGTCGACCACCAGCTACCCCTACGCCAAGATTCTGGCCCGGCGGATCAGGGGCGCGGATTCGAGCGTCAAGATCGCCTTTGGCGGTGTTTTTGCCTCGCTCAATGCCCAGCTGGTGAAGATGCAGGTCCCGGAGGTGGACTTCGTCTGCCGCGGCGACGGCGAGCAGCTGATCCTCGACCTTCTGGAGGCGCTGGAGGATCCATCCGATGTGGCGGGGGTGACGTGGCAGGAAAAGGGCGGCAAGCTGCGCCATAACCCGAACCGTCTCCTCGAGCGGGACCTGGACCAGTGGCCCTTTCCCGATCGGGAGGGCCTGCCGCTTGATTTCGTGGAGTCGATGCCGCTCGATGTCCCGGCGGTCCTCTCGCTCGACCGCTTCACGACGATGCAGACCTCACGGGGTTGTCCGTGGCCGTGCGTGTTCTGCGACATCCCGATCTTCAATGAGGGGAAGTGGCGATCTCGGAGCCCGGGCCACGTCGTCGAGGAGTTCAAGCACCTCCAGAAAGAGGGCTACGGCGCCGTTTTCTTCGTCGACGACCACTTCCTCCTCCAGCCCAAGCGGATCGAGGAGATCTGCCGAGGGATCAACGACAATGGGATCACCATCGAGTGGGGCTGCGAGGGGAGGGTGGACTCCACCTGCATGGACCTCTTCCCCGCGATGGCCAGGGCCCACTGCCGCACCCTCATGTTCGGGATCGAGAGCGGCAGCCAGAAGATCCTCGACCGGCTGAAGAAGGAGCAGACGCTCCAGGAGATCGAGACCGCGGTCTCGAATGCCAAGCGAGCCGGCATCGAAATCGTCCACGGTTTCTTCGTGGTAGGGATTCCCGATGAGACGGAGGAGGACTTGAGGGCGACCTTCAAGTTCGCCTCTAAGATCCGGATCGACAGCTTCGGCTTCAACCGTTTATGCGTCTACCGGGGGACGCCGCTCTGGAAGGAGTACGTGACCCGGGGCCTTGTGAACGACGCTGCCGATTGGTACAAGTACTTCAAGTGCACCTCCATCGACCCGACATGCCTCTCCGGCGAGGAGGTTCACCGCATTCGATCGGAGGAAATGCGCAAGGTGATCCTCTACAAGTTCACGCACTACCCGGTGCAGACCCTCAAGCTGCTCCGGCGCTTCACGCGCTACATGCCGCTTCGCGACGTCCTCTACCTCTTGGTGAAGCCATTTGTGGGAAAGAGGAAGGGGGCCACGAAGGCCGAAGTAATCTCACGTGCCGTGGAGCAAGGCGACGTGAAGAGTGCCGCCGCCGATCTGACGCTGTTGGCCGACGAGGCCCTCGAGCTTGCCATCAAGAACTCGCGTGCCGAGCGGGCCCGCATCCAGATCGAGGCCGAGACCCAGCGGACGGGCGCCCAGCCCTGATCCTCCGAGCCCCGGGCATCGTTGTCTCCCACTTGAACCTGTCCGTCGTATTCCTGCCTCTTACGCCCGACGGTCCCGATTCTTCTGAAGTTTCCCGCGTGCGCGAGTTTCTTGCGAAGAGATCCAAGCTACCGGCCGAGACCGATGGAAGGAAGCAACAGGAGCAGGGAAGAGCTGCTCTAGGATCTGGCAGGCGCGAGTTCGTAAGTCGACAGTGGACCACCGCGGTGGTCCACTTCACGGAAGCCCGAAAATGTCAGCGATCCGTAAGCCCGCCCATCGCACCGTTCAAGGGCGGTCCTTAAGCGGAGAATCGGGACGGGGTTGGTGGGCCGGTTCGATGGGCGATCCCCCCCACGGAGCCGCATCGCCGCCCCGAAAACGCACCTCGCGCTGCGGAAAGGGGATCTCGAGGTCGTGGGATTTCAGCGTGGCGTGGATGGCGAAGTTCATCCGGCTCGTGAAAGCCCGGGGAGACTGGAGCATCTCGCGGGTCCAGCACAGCAACTCGAACTCAATGCCGGAGTCAGCGAATGCCTTCAGACGCACGCTGGGAGGAGGATCCTCCAGAACCGCGTCCACGCTGGCAGCCGCTTCCAGCAGCGCGGTCCTGACCTTCTCTACATCGCTCCCATAGGCCACGCGAATCGGGACCGACATCCGGATCTTGTCACTGCCCAGGCTCCAGTTGATCACTCTCTGGGAGATGAACTCCGAGTTCGGGACGAGCACCGAGATCTCGCTGTTGGTCAGGACTTCGGTCGCCCGGGCCCGAATGCGGATCACCCGACCGTCCAGGTCGCCTACCTGAATGCGATCGCCAACCCGGATCGGCTGCTCGAAAAGGATGATCAGCCCGGAGATGAAATTGGATGCGATGGTCTGGATCCCGAACCCCACTCCCACCCCAATCGCCCCGAACAGGACGGTCAAGGTGGAGAGATCGATGCCGGCCGCCTGCAGTCCCACCAGCAAGCCGATGGCGATGAACAAATAGGTGGCCAGATTGCCGATCGCGTAGGCCGTGCTGGGATCGATCCGAGCGCGGGGGAAAACTCGCCGCAGGAGTGCCTGCCGTAGATAATGAGTCGACAGCCCGAGCAGGGCCAGGAAGATGAACAGCTTGATCAGGCCGGAGGCCGAGAACGACGCATTACCGATGGTGAAAAGGGGCTCCGTCAGCCAGCCGGAGAGAGTGGAAAGCCACGGACCTTCCAGTTCGACAGCTGCAGACAGGTTCATGTCGACCTCCAGAATCGGTCGGTCCTTTTCATGCCGTCTTGGAGATGACCGGGAGCGTTTGGGCCTGGCTCATGAGATCCGGAGCGGAAGTATATCTCAGGGGCAAGCCGCAAGGCTCGGCACCGACGGGTTGTTCGACGCCTCTGTCTCCCACGGAGTAGGAGAGAATTCCAAGAATCGCGTTGACAGATTCCTTTTCTCCAGGTATTTAGGAACTGACAGCATCTGTCCAAGTTTGCCTTTACGCAGGTCCAGAGGGGCCTTTGGAGATCTTGTTGGATTCGCTGTTCACCCAATTCGTTTTCTGAAAGGAGAAGCAAAATGGCAGACGTTGTAAATCGTCCCGTCGCCTTGAACCTGGAAGTGCAGGACGTGGAGTCCAGGACCAAGCCTGGGTGCACCAGCTCGAGCACCCACCCGCTGTGTACCTGCCCCGTCGGCCCGGGACGCAAATAGCTAGTCGCGTTCAGCCGGTCCGCAAGACAAGGTCTCGAAGAGGGGGTGGCGTGGAAGTGCTCCATGCCGCCCCCCTTTCTTTTCAGAGGGTGCCCCCATCTCGGGAGCGGCCTGTTCCGTGACGTCTCAGCGTTGCCTTTACACGCTTCTCTACAGTCCCCGAGAGAGCCACGAAGAGATCCTCAGGGAGCTGGTCGGGCCTGTCACCCGAGAAGCAAGGATGCATGCCGATCTCGATTCGCTTTTCTACGCCCGCTTCAACGTTCCCCGCTGGCAGGTGCGGTTCAGAGTTCTGGGCCGGCCGGACTGGGTTGAGGGGCAGGTGCGGGAGCTGGTGGAGGATCGGCTCTCCGTCCTTCAGGAACGTGGTCTCATCGAAGGGTACGAGTTCGCAGAGTACCAGCGGGAATACGATCGGTACGGAGGTGAAGAAGGGATGGCGCTGGCAGAGCAGATCTTCCTGCACGACACGCTCGCTTGCCTGGACCTCATCGAGGCGGACCGGCAGGGGCGACTGGAGAAATCGCGGCGGGAGTTCGTGCTGGTGATCACCGAGCGCTTCCTGGATTTGTTGGAGATGGACCGATCACAACGGCTGGTCTTCTACGAGCACGGCTACCGCTGGGCCATGGAGGGCGGGAGCTGGCGGGACGAGGAGCACCGGATCCTGCAGGAGCGTTACCAGTCACTCGTGCCGGGGATGAATGAGCTGTTCGGCGCGGAGACAGCCCGGAATCCCGCGGCGCAGTACGGCGGTCCGGAGGCCGCGCGCATCGCACGAGACTTCCTGGAATCGGTGCGTCCCGTGGCAAAGCGATTGCTGGAGGCCCACCGCAAGGGGCGGATCTCCCAGGACCTGACCTATCTCGCGTGGTCCTACACGCACATGCAATGCAACCGCCTGGGAATCGACCCGGCTCCCGAGGCCATCCTCCGATTCTTCATGCATCGCTTCCTGGAGGATCATCCAGAGTCAGAGGCTTGAGATCCTCGTGAAGAATCCCGTGTCCGATCCCCTGGTGCTCCTCCGCGTTGCCACTTTCCCCTTCGAGTCACTGGAATCCCTGCACGCGGGATCCTCCCTGGAACGACTGCACGAGTTCCTCCTTCTAGAGAAGGAGATGGAAGGAGACGTGGGCGCCCTGAGCGACGCGCTTTTTCTTGCCGCCGGCCCGGCCCTCCCGGGAGAGCCGAAGCGCAACCGGATGCGCCTGGCAATGGTGACGCTGCGCCGGGCCGTGTACAACCGACGCCCGCCGGATCCGGCGCTTCTACGCGAAGCGGGCCCGGGCCTGAACCCGGATCTGACGAGACGTCTCGAGCGTCACTTCGAAAGAAGGCAGCGCCTGCAAGTCCTCGAGAAGGACTTTCGGGAGGCGTTCTTGGTCGATCTTTGCGCCTCCCGGCGCGCCCTCATGGCGATCGCCGGCACCGCTTCGTTTCAGGAAGGAATTCGTTTGGCCAGCCGGACGCTCTTCAAAGCGCTCGAGGCCCTCCGATCGACCGATCCAGGCCGATGGGACTATGACGACCGTCATGTCGCCTCCAAGTTTGCTTCCTACGCAGCCCGGGGCGGAGCCAAGACGAGCCCCTATTCCATCTTCTGCGCCACCGCACTGGTTCATCCTGCCGCGGAATCGGCCCGGGTGACGGGCGAGAATCGTCCGGCAAGAATCGAAGTCTTGTTGAATGTCTTCGAAGCCCGAAAGGTGACTTCGTCTCTGGCCGCCGAGCCCGGACTTCGT
Organism: Candidatus Polarisedimenticolia bacterium; assembly: GCA_036004025.1. GTDB lineage: Bacteria > Acidobacteriota > Polarisedimenticolia > Gp22-AA2 > AA152 > AA152. The sequence continues at coordinate 5,494 of DASYRY010000110.1, forward strand.
GCCGCGGCCAGGCTCCGGCCCAACCCAACGCTGCGGGACACGCAAGGGGGATGGAGCTACTGGCGGCCGGCCCTTCTGCGGCGCCTCACGGACGAAGAGGTTCTTTCCCGCGTCAAAGAGCTTCCTGTCCTGCGCATGTTCCTGGAAGAGGCGTCCATCGGAGCTCGCAGCACGGAGGAGGTGGTGCAGGCGGTGGTGGAGCGGTCCGGGGCTGACGCCACCGAGTTGGCGCGCTTCCTCGAAGACTTGGTGGAAAGCGGGATCTTCTTGTGCGAGGTGGAGATCCCTTACAACAGTCGCCGCCCTCTGCAAGCCTTGACCCGCGCTTGTCGCGAGGCGGGATGCAACCCGAGCTGGCTTTCCGAAGCGGAGGAGATCGAGCGACAGGTCGACTTGCTCTCAGTGCTGAGCTCCGTCAAGAGGATCGAGGCGTTGGACGGAGTCCAGCAGCGCCTCGAGTCCTTGCCTCACGTGCGCCCCCTGAAGGAGGACGAGATCTTCCGCCTCGACGCGGCCTCTGGGTTGGAGGTCTCCCTGCCCCTCTGGGTCCTGGATGAGGTCCAGGAATCGATGCAATGGTACGCGCGCCTGTTCGCGTCTCTCTACCCTGAATCGCTCTTCCGCGCCGGCTACGCGGAGCGATTCCTGCGAGCTCATCCGGCGGACCGCGACGTGGAGCTATTGGACCTCTACCACGGGATTTTCGAGCCGGAGCCACTCCAGCGTCCCGACTCTTTTCCGGAGCCCTTCGGGTGCGAGAATGGCGATGCGATGGAGAGCGCGCGGCGCCGTTTCGTCCGGGCCCGGAGCGCCATGATCCGCCTCGCGCAACGAGCCGAAGCGGCGGGCGCGGAGGAGGTGGCCCTGACCCTGGAAGACTGGAGCGAGATCCTGGAAGAGGAGCCGGCTCCTGCCTGGTTCGCCGGCGTTCTCTTCCAGGTGGACGCAGCGAGCGATAGGGAGGTTTCCACGGGCTGCGCACGGATTGCTCTCAACGGCATCTTCTCCGGTTCCGGACTGGCCTCGGCTCGTCTCGCCCACCTCCACGGCGTTGGGGAGGATCCCTGTCAGAACCCTATCGCGTTGGAGGTGAAACGGGAGTGGGCGCGACTCGAGCGGGAAGGAGCGATCCTTGCGGAGGTCACCTACATGCACTGGGGACGCACCGCCAACGCCGGGCTGAGGCCCTCCATCTTCCCATACGAGATTGAGCTGCCAGGGGAGAAGGCCTCGGAGGGTGCCGAGGTGATACCCCTCCGAGAGCTTGCCGTCCGCTATGACAGCGACCTGAAGCGGTTCGTGCTGCGATGGCTTCCCCGTAACCTCGAAGTGATTCCGGTGATCGGCAGCGGCATCAGCCCCGAGGGGTTTGTCTCCTTCCTGGTCTCCCTGGGGCAGCAAGGATTTCAACCACTGACCTACTTTCCGGGGTTCGAGGCGGAGGAGATCGTCGCGTGGCCGCGCTTCACCTGGCAGCGCACGGTCCTGTTCCGGCACCGCTGGGTCTTCCCGCCGGGAGCTCTACCGGACGCGCTGGGGGATCCTTCCGCGCCCGACGCGGAAGTCTTCGCTGCGGTGGCGCACTTGAGGCACCGCCACGGGCTGCCTCGTCACGTCTTCGTCAACACCTCCGCGGATCCAAAACCGTTCTACTCGGATCTGGAGTCGCCCATCCTGGCGGACCTCGTGCGCAGGGCCGCGTTGCCTCGAGACCATCGTCCGGCCCCCACTCTCACCTTCACGGAGATGCTGCCGTCGCCGGAGGGGCTCTGGATGCGCGATCAGAAGGGTCGCTATGCCTCGGAGTTCCTGGTGCAGCTCCACGGCCCGCGGCACGCGCCTGACAAGCGGAGAGGATAGAATCAAGCCGCCATGGCCCAGCGTCACGATGCCTACCGAGGATTCGCCGATCACTACGATCTCCACGGCTGGGATTGGTATGCCTCCACCTACGGTCCTCGCCTCTTCCGGCTGATCGAAGAAAAGCGGCTTGCCGGATGCCGGATACTGGACGCGGGATGCGGTACAGGAACGCTGGCGCTGGAGCTGGCGAAGCGAGGCCATCGCGTGGTGGGGACGGATCTCTCCGAAGCCATGATTGGCGTGGCGCGGAAGAAGGACTCTGCCGGCAGAGTCTCGTGGCACGTGGCGGACATTACGACCCTTGACTTGGACCGGCAGGAGGAACCTTTCGATCTGGTGACCTGCGTGGCCGATACCTTGAACCATCTGGAGACTCTGGAGCTCTGGGAGCAGGCGTTTCACCGGCTCGCCGCGCACCTGCGCAGCGGCGGCTTGCTTTTCTTCGACGCGATGACCTGCCGCGGGCTCGAACGGATGGACAAGTTCGTGGCCGAAGAGAGAGACGGCCGGATGCTCATCGCAGCCATCGTGTACGAGCCCGCAGCCCGGCGTTCCACGGTGAAAGTGACCTCTTTCGTGCCCCGTCCTGGGACCGCTCTCTTCGAAAGGGCCTCCGAGACCATCACCGAGTGGGGCCAGCCGGTCTCGGGTATCGTGGAGCGGCTGCAATCGGCGGGCTTCCACTCGGTGGAGCAACCCTTCGCTCAGCAGGATGATCCGGAGAAGGACGATCGTCTAGGGATCCTGGCTCGCAAGCGGTGACCCCAGGCTCCCGCTCGAGCACACGTGCAGCGGTTTGCGCGCAGGTATGACTTGGCCCAGGAATTACAGAGGGTACTGAAGGAGCGGCCAGATTTCTCTACGGCTCACTGGGAATGTCTCCAAGTTCCAGGTAGCGCTGGTCCACATCTGCCTGGGGGAGAGTCAACAGGCGATCGATGCCCTCAAAAGGCCTTTCAGAAGCGCTCCACTTTGCTGACCTATCCCAAAATGGATCCCAGATTCGACCCCCAACGCTCCGACTCCCGCTTCAACGGAGGCGCATGGGTTGACATCGCTCCTCCTCCTGCGGGTAGCCAAATCCGCTACTGCTCATATTCCTC
>DASYRY010000111.1:0-6131 GCA_036004025.1 Candidatus Polarisedimenticolia bacterium
GGCCAGCGGCAGCACGAATCCCGAAATCCGCTTCGACAGGCCGAGACCGCGCTCCGCACTCTCCACGAGGGCGGGAAGCGAGGCCACGGAGGAGCTCGACGTAAAGGCAATCAGCTGCGCCGGGAGCGCGGCGCGCCCGAACCGGCGCATCGGAACGCCTCCGAAGACCGCGACCATCGGATAGGCCAGCAGAATGCCTCCCAGGCTGAGGAGCGAATAGGCCAGGATATAGAAGCCAATGGCTCCTGCGATGCCCGATCCGGCGTGGGCGCAAAGAGGCAGCATCAGTGCGAATACTCCCACCGGCGCCGCGAGGATGACCCAGCGCACGAGGGTCAGCATCACCTCGCTCAAGGCCTGAAAGCATCCGACGATGGTCTCGCGCGTCGGCTGCGCCGACCGCGCGGCGGCCAGCGCGAAGAGAAGCGTGAAGAGGATGACCGGTAGCATCGCGCCGCCGGCGGCCGCGGCGATGGGATTGGTCGGAACGAGGGAGACGAGCCACGAGGCGAGCGTCTGCTTGGGATCGGCGGCCAGGAGCTGGGCGGCATCGGCGGCGCCCGCCGGCAGGGGAGGGGCACTCGTGCCGCGGTCGCCCAACACTCCGAAGACCGCCTTCGTCAGCGGGACGATCACCACCGCGAACGACGCCAGCATGGCGAAGAAGACAACCAGCGTCTTTCCGCCGAGGCGGCCAATCGCCTTCACGTCTCTCGTCGAGGCCACCGCGGTGACGATCAGCGACACGATGAGCGGTATCACCGTCATCCGGATCGCGTTCACCCAGATCAGTCCGATCGGCGCAATGCCATCGGCGACCTCCAGTAGCCTCGCGTTGCCGCTGGCGGCAAAGCCTAGCCCCAAGGCAAGCGCGGCCCCTAGAGCGATGAGAACCCGGGTGCTTTCCTTCACTTCATTCCCGACTACATCATCAAGTCGCCGCCATTGATGTCGAACGAAGCGCCGGTGATGTATCCGGCCGCCTCCGACGCTACGAAACAGATCAGGTCCGCGACCTCGAGCGGCCTGCCGAGTCGCGGAACGGGATAAGACGCGGCGAGGCGTTCCAGCAGCTCCTCGGACGCGTTCTCGCGGGTGAGCTCGGTGTCGATCATACCGGGACAGATCGCGTTCACGGTGATGCCGAAGTTGCCCAGCTCCTTCGCGGCGGCTCGCGTGAGGCCGAGCAGTCCGGCCTTCGATGCCGTGTAGTGCGCGCCGCCGAGGGTGCTCACCGTCCTGCCGGCGGACGACGCGAGGTTGATGATGCGACCGTAGTTCTGGGCCTTCATCGTGGGAAGCGCCGCCTTCATCAGGAGAAAGGGCGCCGTCATGTTGGTCTCGAGCGCCAGGCGCCATTCTTCGGCGTCGAGCTGCTCGAAGCGCGTCGATCGAGCGAGCGCGGCGTTGTTCACGAGAATGTCGAGCCGGCCGAATCGCTCGAGCGTCGCGCGCACGATCTCCGAGGGAACACCCGGGTCATTGAGATCGCCGGGGACGCCGAGCGCCCGTTCGCCCAGCGCGCTTGCGACCTCGTTTGCACGGTGCTTGTCGCGCACGTTGACGGTGACCGAGGCGCCATGCTCGAGAAGGCGCTCCGCCGCGGAGCGGCCCAAGCCGCGCCACGCCCCTGTGATGATGGCCACGCGTCCGATAAAGTCCATAGAATCAACGCATCCTATCTCAGATCGACCGCACCTCACCACGCAGTGCTGAGCTGCCGACGTGCGATTTTCTCCGGAAGAGCGATGGTTTCAGATCGCTGGGCAGTCGATGCCCGCGGCTTTCGATGAAGGAGAGGGTCAAGGCACGCGAGCGATGCAAAGCCGGCCAAAGCGATCGGCGAAAGCTCTGGTGAGTAGGCAAGCACCTGGTGACAGGGAGAAAGCTATCTCAGTGGATGGAGTGGGATTGAACGCCCAGGGAGATGGAAGCAGGATGAGACGCGGAGACGGACATCAATGCCGGAGCCTCGGAGGCAATCAGGGAGGGGTGCCACGCGTAGAGCAGTGTCTGGTCCTTGAGCTGGTCGATCAGCTGGCGCGCGATCTCGGGGCGAACCGCCGGGCAGCCCCAGCTGCGACCGAGGCGCCCCACTTTGTGAGCGAACTCATCCGAAACGTAGGGCGCTCCATGGATCACGATGGTACGGGACTCCGCCCGATCGTTGATATCGGGATCGATGCCGCGAAGCCGAAGTGAATAGCCATTCTTACCGATATAGGAAGCACCCGTGACGAAGGCGCCAAGAGATGTCATCAGGCTGCCATCTTCATTGGAGAAAGACTCGGCCATGTTTTCGCCGCTGTTTCGCCCGTGGGCCACCAGCTCATTGAATAGGAGCTTGTGCGAGGCGAGATCGAAGACCCACATTCGCCTGGCGGTGGAGGGAAGGCTGTAATCAATAACTGTCAAGAATGGCCGAATCGGCTCACCCCTGGATTCCAAGGATTCCCAGGCCGATACGGCCGCGTGGAGGGCTTCCTCCCGCAGCGTTGGGGCGGCGCCGTGCAATGCCGCCTCGAGGCTCGTAATAGAGGCCTCCGAAATGCCTGCGGCGGCAGGCTCCGGCGTCGCAAACACCTCTTGGGCCGATACTTTCGCACCCACGGGGGTGGACGCCTCGCCGGCGTAGGCCGAGGCCAAGCCTCCCAGAAGGCATATCCCTAATCTTGAAAGGAGCCAATCTGCTTTCATATCGGGTGCAGTAATTATAGGTCCCGTCTACAGAAGCTTCAAGGATTGATAAGGCCTTTGGAGAGGTCTTAATTCCCGGTTCGGGGAGTATTCGCCGCGCGCGAGACCCGTTCCAGGGCCGCCTGCTGCGGGGCATCGAATTCATAGATGTCTTGCGCGAAGCGCAGCAATCCATCCATATCCACCCAGGCCGTGAGATAGAGAATCTGGATCGGCACGGGAGGACGAACGGAGATCGACTGTTCTTTGTCCGATTCCAGAGCCTTTTCCAGCTTTTGGGAGGAATCGCCCAGGACCCGATCGGCCAGCTCCCGGGCCTTCTCGACACGAATGCAGCCATGGCTCATGTCACGGTCCGTTTGAGCGAACAGGGTGCGCGCCGGCGTGTCGTGCAGGTAGATCTGGAAGTCGTTGGTCAGCTGGAATTTCATCTGACCCAGGGCGTTGTCCGGACCGGGGTCCTGTCTGAGATGGTAGCGAAACTCGTCGTCGTCCACGAAGCTCCAGTGGACTTTCGCCGGGTCGACCTCGCGTGCATCTTCCCCGGAATTCTCGTAGATCCTGATCCCGTGCTTCAGGAAGGACTGCAGATTTTCCCGCAGCTCGGGCAGGTATTCCCGTACCGCGAGCTCATCCGGGACGTTCCAGGGGGGATTGGCGACGACCGCCACGATCCGATCGCTGAACACGGGAGTGGGAGTGAAGGCCTTTCCCACCACAATGCGACTGCGCAGCTCGGCACGGCCGTCCCGGACAAGCTGCAGGTCAAAGCCGGGGATGTTGACCTCCACGTGCGGCTCGCCCAGGCGGCGTGAGATCCAGCGCCAGCGCTCCAGATTCAGCTCGACCTGTCGGATCCGGCGTCCCACCGGCACGTTCAGCTCGGCGAGCGTCGACTCCGATACGATGCCGTCAGGCTCGATTCCGTGCAGGCTCTGGAATCGGCGTACCTCCTCGGCGAGCGCGCCGTCGAAGACGGCGTCGGCTGCGGCCGGGCCGCCCGTGGTGGGGCTCTTCCCGACGGCGCGGCCCGAGAGACGCTGGCTAAGAAGAGCGACTCTGGTTCCACGGGAACCCTTCTGCAGCTTGGGGCCTCCAGGAATCGTCGGCCATCCGCCTGAGTCTTCGATGCTGCGCAGCTCCTTCAAGCCTTGCTGGAGGCGTGAGTAACCGGGATGCGGCGGAGGCAGCCTCTGCAGCAATTGCTCGAGGTCTCTCTGGTGGAGAGCTTTGCGCAACGCACCCGAGAGGTCGAGCTCGGGAGGGTTCGTGTGCCATTCACTGCGGATTTCATCGGGATGGACGCGGCCGGTGGAGAGGTCCGAAGCGTAGCGGAAGAAGGCGGTCGTCATGAGCAGGTCGAAATCGGCCCAGCGCGCCACGGCCTCCTTGCTCTGTCGCGTTTTTCGCATTTCCTCACGCATGCGCTCGAGACGGCTCACGGCGTAATCTTCCGGATCCAGCCCGTGGTCTCCAGCGCGTCGCAATGCCTCCAGCAAGGTGCCCGCCGAGGCAAGGACAGCGCCCGAATTGTCGCACCACGCCAGCCGCTGGCCTCGTTTCGCGTAGAACTCACGAAGCGTCTGGCGGGTGGGGAACGCGGGGCTGGACGGCCGATTCTTGCCCTTCGCCGGCACCGGCGCGACGCGAAGCTGATGCGTCAGGGCACCGTCGATCTCGTCAGGAGTCGCGCTCGGACGACCGAGATCCGCAAGGTCCTTGAGACGCTCCTCCAGCCGATTCGCGATCGCGGAGCCCGAGCTGCAGGCCATGCTCCCGCCAAGCAGGGCCAGGAAGCCGATGCCGGCCAGGGTCAGTTTCTTGGAAAATGCGCTTCGGGAACGGATGCATCGCATAAGGCTTTCATCCTACCCGACCGCGCACCCGGCACCCAGTCCGTTCCCCAGTCACCCTTTGCGCCTGGCGAGCTGGCGGATCTCCTCGAGCGTGGTCGCTTCGTGGGGACTCTTGTCGGGCCGGAAACGCTTCACCCGCGCGAAGCGAAGCGCCAGCCCGGAGTCGTAGCGCGGGCTTCGCTGCACGCCGTCGAAGGCGATCTCCACGACCCGCTCCGGGCGCACGCGCACGACGTGAGGACCGCTCTCCAACGCTATCTTGGGCAGATCTTGGGTGAGCTCCCTAAGCATCGAGTCGGTGAGTCCCTTGAAGGTCTTCCCCAACATCCAAAAGCGTCCCGGCGCTTGTGGATACCGCGCCCCGAGGTGGAGATTGGATAGGAGCCCTTGCCTCCGGCCATGTCCCCATTCCGCGGCGAGGATCACGAGATCGACGGTGTGGGCCGGCCTGAGTTTGCGCCAGTTCGATCCGCGGCGGCCGGCGGCGTAGGGGGCGTCGAGCGCCTTCAGCACCAGCCCCTCGTGCCCGGCCGCTCGGGATTCGGCCAGGACCGACTCCACTGCCTCGACGCTCTCCACGATCCGGCGGCGCACGACCCGGTGCTCCGGGAGCAGCTTTTCCAGCGCGCTGCGCCGCTCGCGATCGGGATGGTCCACCCAGGGCTCGTTGTCGAGGTAGAGCAGATCGAAGAAGACCGGCTCGAGGCGAAGGGAGGTCTCGCCTTCGGCATGAAACCGGCTCATGAGATCCTGGAATTCCGCCGGGCGATTCTCGTCGCCGAAGGCGACCACCTCGCCGTCGAGGATATAGGCCTCGGCGGGAACCGTCCGGGCGAACTCGACCAGCTCCGGAGACGAGTCGGTCACGTCGCGAAGCGACCGGGTGAAAACCCTCACCTCGTTCCCGAGACGGTGCAGCTGGACTCGAATGCCATCGAGCTTCCACTCGGCGGCGGCGCGCCCGCCGAGATCCGCGAGCGCTTCGGCCGGGTCACCCGCAGGGGAGGCGAGCATCGGCCCCACCGGCACGAGGGGCGCGATGCGGAATCGATCCAGTCCGGCGGCGCCGCCGACCCGCGCCGCCTCGACCGTCTCGCGCAATCCCGCGAACATCACCGCGCGCCTGAGCGCCCCGGCTTCGACCCCTAGTACGGGAGCGAGCGCGTCGAGCACCAACGAGCGCAAGGCGCCTTGTCGCAGCTCGCCCAGGATCAACGCGCTGATGAATTCGCGTTCGTCCCCCGTAGCCGCCCCGAACAGTTTTCGAAGGATCACCCCGCGTGCGCCGATGGAGCCCGGGCCCGAAGCGCTGGCGATCCCGGCGATCGCCTCGTCGACATCGGCGATCGTCAAGGAGCCGGACCCCGCCGGTCGGGAGCTGTGCATCGCCTCGTGGACGAGCGCCGCGCCGGCGCCCGGAGCATCCCTGCCGACATGACCGCTCAGATAATGAACCGCCAGCAGCAAGTCGGAGGTTTCAAGGCCGGTGAACAGTCGGGCCAGCCTTTCTCGCTTCTCCAGCCGCTTGGAGGAGGCCCTGAGGTCTCTCCAGGTGTCCACGAGGGCCGACAACGGAGC
>DASYRY010000112.1:0-5996 GCA_036004025.1 Candidatus Polarisedimenticolia bacterium
TGGGCGTCCAGCTGCCGGAGGGAGCGTGGCCCGGCTCCACCTCGGAGAGCTGCTCGAAGAGCCGGTTGATCTCGTTCTGGATACGGTTCAACTCGAAGAAAGGCTGGAAGGGTTCCATGGATGGGCCCCCGGGAATTCGTCGCTAATATAATGATGGGCGCATGGGGACGCAAGGGCGCAGGCTGGCGAATCGTCGGCTCATGATTTCCGATGGCCCAGAAGGCGGTTCAGCTCCTCCATGAAGGCGTTCAAGTCCCCGAATTGACGGTAGACGCTGGCGAATCGCACATAAGCCACCTGATCCAGAATCTTCAAGCGCTCCATGAGCTTCTCCCCGATTTGAGTGGCGGGGAGCTCCTTCTCGGAGCTCTCCTGCAGCAGGTTCTCAATCTCGTCCACGACCTCCTCGAGCGCGCTCATCGGAACCGGCCTCTTCTCGCAGGCCTTCACGAGACCCGTGAGAAGCTTGTTCCGATCGAAGGCTTCCCTGCGTCCGTCCTTCTTCACCACCATGAAAGGGATCTCGTCCACGCGCTCGTACGTCGTGAATCGGCGCGAGCACGAGAGACACTCCCGGCGGCGTCGCACGACGCGACCTTCCTTTCCTTCCCGCGAGTCCACGACCTTGTCCTCGGGGTGCCCGCAGAAGGGGCATTTCATGAGGATGTCTCCCGTTCGGATTGGAGCATGCGTCCGAGCTGACCCATCGAAAGACCCTCCTTCCAGATGAGAGCGGCACCCAGCAGCACCACCGGGATCACGGCCACGCACCACTGGGTCCACACGGCCGCGAGCGCCTCTTCGCGGGGCAGACCGAAAAAGGTCACCAAGCAGAAGAGTCCCGTCGCCTGATAGCTCCCCAGCCCCGCCGGAGTGGGGGCCGCGATGCCGACCGCCAGGAACGCGATCAGCAGGAAGACGTCCACGAAATCCATGGGGATTTCGAACGCCTTCAAGCCCGCCAGGATGCTCAGATCGATGAGACCCCAGGTGGCGAGCGTATAGAGCATGCCCACCACCAGAGCCCGCCAGCTCTTGAGCACCTCGAATCCCCGGACCATCGAATGGAGGAAATCCACCAGCTTCCTCCACAGCGACGCCGGTCGCGTCCAGGACTCCAGAATCCGGAAAAGCCGGTTCCGGGCGAGCACCGTGGCATAGAGCGCCAACACCGCCAAGAGGATCGCGCCTCCCACGAGAATCCCTCTCCCGCGGAACTGGAGCATCCACGACTCGGAACCTCCTTCTGGAAGCCGGGACGAGAATCCGATGAGGTAGATGGAAAACAGCAGGAGAACCGCCAGGAAGTCCATCATCCGCGCCACCGCCACGGTGGCGATCACCGATCCCTTGCTCATCTTTTCACGCCTCGCCAGGAGAACGGGGCGCGCCAGCTCCCCGACTTTAAAAAGGACATAAGAGAGCATGAAGCCGATGATCGTGCAGCTCAACAGGCTTCCGAACGGAATGTCGCGTTTCAGATGGGTCAGCAGGGACCGCCATCGAAGCGCCCTTCCCGCGAAGCTGAGCAGCCCCACCAGCACCGCCAGGGCGACATATCCGGGATGGGCCCGGGAGAGGGAGCGGACCACGGCCGCCGGATCGGTACCGCGGAAACAGATGACGATGAGGACTGCGGAGAGCGCGAAGCTCAGGAGAATGCTTCCGAAACGCCTCATGAAAGAACCGATTCCCCGCGACCGGAAACTGTGAAGATCATGTGGAGCGCGGATCTCGTGGGATCGGACTTCCGGGGCGCCGGATCGAGCTGCAAGCGCGCTGGAGCCGAATCGGCCGGGAATGTACACTAGCGCTCCGGGGGCCGTCAACCCTGCGCCCACGGAACTTTTCTCGCGGGGAATGCGTTCTAGCCGGTGGAAGGAGGGAGCCAAAGATGGCTGTCCGGAATCGTAGCGAATCACTCACGTGGGGTCTGATCATCCTCATGCTGGGGGTGCTGCTCCAGATTCATTTCTTGAAGCCCGACCTGCACATCCTCCAGAACCTTTGGAGGTTCTGGCCCGTCCTGATCATCGTTCTGGGAGTCAACAAGCTGCTGCGCTATTTCTCCGCCCGATCCCAGGACGGGGGCGAGCTGCAGAAATGACCCGCCGCGATGTCGCGCTGCTGATTCTGATCCTCCTCCTCGGAGGGATCGTCACGACGGCTCAGAAGATTCGGCGTGGTTTCTGTCCCAGGGTTCATGTGGAGGGGTTGGAGTTTCTCCAGGGCCCCCTTCACACCTTCACGGATTCCCAAGAGGCGCCCCAAACTCCGGGCGGACGTTTGACTCTCGAGGCGGGAACGGGAGACGTGGAAGTCATGACTTGGAGCGAGCCGAAGGTCCGGGTGGAGATGCAGAAGCAGGTCCACATGGAGAGCGAGGAGCGGGCGGCGTCGGAAGTCGCGGGATTTCGTCTGGAAATCACCAGGACTCCCGAGGGACTGCTGGCGAGGACCTCGGGCACCCGCCCGGCGGGGGTGGAGACCCGATTCACCGTCATGGTCCCGGCCCAGGGCGGGCTGCATGTGATGAGCGAGAGCGGGTCGGTGGAGGTCCAGGGCGTCAAGGGCGAGGTCCTCATCAAGACGTCTCACGGAGACGTCGAGGGCAGCGACTTGGCGGGCAGACTGGAAATCGTCAACGACGGTGGCGCGGTGACCTTGAGGCGTGCGCAGGGCCCCGTGACGATCCGGACCGCCCACGGCGATGTCGAGGCCAGCGACGTCAGCGGCGGCGCCGAGGTCAGCTGCAACGACGGCGACGTGAAGCTCTCACGCATCGGGGGAGATCTCAAGATGACGCACGCTCACGGCGACGTCACGGTCTCTGAGGCACGAGCCGCGGTCCGGCTCGACGCGCGCAACTCGGAAATCGTTCTGGAAGACATCCACGGCCCCGTGGATTTGACGAATGAGCACGGCAGCATCCGGTTGGAGCGAATCGAGGCCGAGGCAAGGCTGGTGGTGCCTCACTGTACGCTCACGCTGCGGGACCTGCGCGGGAATCTCGCCGCCACCGTCCAGGGAGACTCGCTCGAGGCGACCTCCGTGCGGGGGACGGTGAAGGTGGAATCCTCCGCCGGCAGCGTGAAGCTCACCGACGTGCTGGGAGCGATCGAAGTCACCGGGACCCACACTCCGGTGGAGGTCATCCGCCCTGGATCGGACGTGACGGTCACCACCAGTAATCAGGAAATCGAGCTCGCCTCCCCTTCCCGGAAAGGCTTCCGGCTCGACGCGAGATCGGACCAGGGTGAAGTGGAGAGCGACATGGATCAGCTCCATCTTCCGGAGGACCGTCCTTCGCGATTCGCCGGAGTGGTGGGAGGCGGCGTCGCGCGTTATCGTCTGAGCACCTCGCACTCCACCATCTCGATCCGCTCCACCAGTCCGGAAACCGCCGAAGACAAAGCCGAATAGGTCCGCCAAGCTCCTCCCGGAAGCCTAATCCCCTTCCTTTTCCCCTCCAGGAATTCCCGGCTGAACTTCCAGCGTCTTGTGGTTGCGAATGGTCACCAGTCCGGGGGCGGAGCCGCTGGGCTTGCGCACGTATTTTCGGAGGGTGTAATGAACCTCCGCCTTTCCCTTGCCGCGCGCTCGGCTGAAATGCGCGGCGATGCGCGCGGCGGAGAGTGCGACCTCTCGGGGAAGCTCGCCCAACCGTCCGGGATTGCGCACCACCACATGGGCCCCCGACCGATCCACGGCGTGGAACCAGAAATCGTGGGGCGAAGCGACGTGAAACGTCAGACGGTCATTGTCCCGGGCAGTCCTCCCCACCAGGATTAGGAAACCGTCTTCCGTCCTGAACTTGCGGACTCCCGGGTCGCTCTCCGCTTCCTTCTCATGCCCGCGGCGGCTTTCCCCATGTGCCGCGGGAAGGACTCGAGCCTTCTGTAGCTCCGCCTCCAGAGCTTCGAGATCGGCGAGATGGTCCAGGTTCTGCAGTCTCGATCGCCACTCCAGGATCGCGCCTCTCTGTGCCTCGACCTCCCGCGTTCGTTTCGCGATCTTCTCCACGCCGCGCCGCAGCTTGCGGGCCTTGGCGTAATGTTTCTCCGCATTCTGCCTGGGAGTCAGCGCCGGATCCGCGGGAACCACCACCTCGGCCCCTTCGGCACCGTACAGATCTGGGACCACGATCGTGCCTCCCTGCACCCGAGCGCCGGGGGTGGCGAGAATCAGGTCGGCGAAGCGCTGGTGGGTTTCTGCACGCCTCGACTCCTCTTGCTCCCGGGCGAGCTTCTCGAGCAAGTGTTCCCGTCTCGCCAGCTCCTTGTGAAGGCATCCCGAGATCCGCTCCAGGAGGCTCTGCGCCCGGTGGCGGGCCACGAGCACGGCCGTCGCGAGCCGGCTTGCGGTCTCGCAGTCCGTGCAGGGAGTGGCGACCGGCCCGGGAGGTCTGACGAGGGGAAAAGGCGAGAGGATGACCGGCCGATCACCGGCGCCCGGACGAAGCAGCATTTCCGCGGGCGGCCGGGCGGAGTAGAGCACCGCCTCGAACGCGTTCGATTGGACCGCGCTGAGAATCGCTCTCACTTCTCCCACCGGATCCTGTCGCGACCTGGGGCGATGAGGGAAGTCGGCTCCCAGCACGGGGCTCAAGCTCCGGAGAAAACCGTGAGCGGCTTCGAAGATGTCGGCATCCGAAGCCAACCCGGCGAGCACAGCCTGCACCTGGTCCGGATCGAGAGTCGCGCCCTCCAGCCCGGGCCTGGGGACGGGAGGCTGGTAGGCTTGTCCTTCCTCCGGCGCCCTGAAGGCGCTGGCCATCTTGCGGGCGAAGGCGACGACTCGATCCCGGGAGTCGAGCAGCAGGAGGTTGGCCGATTTGCCTATCAGCTCCGCAATCAGGCGCCGACGGTCTCCTGAAGGGGTCTCCCAGTCCATCTCGACCACCCGATCACAGCCACGATGGGAGATACCCACGAGCATGGCGCCCTTCAGCTCCTGCGCCGCCACGCCCGAAAAAAAGTCGGGGGCCAAGGGCTTGGGGGTGTCGCGATGAGGAAGCCGGAAGAAGGCAGGCTGCGGAGGCGCGAGCGAGACTCTGAGGTTGTCGCCGGCGGCGGTGGCGAATCGGAGAAGATAGTCCGTCTCCCCCAGGCGATCCCAGCGCAACAGAGAGCAACCCCTGAGGGAGCGGTCCAGAATGCGGACGACCCCCTCCAGGATGAGATTGTCCATGCGGGGAGACTAGTGGTCGTTGATATTCTTCAGGGAACGGGCGACGGCCTTCTCCACCCGCTCTTCCGCGACGGCTTCGGAGATTTTCTCGACTTCGGCAATTTCACTGACCACCAGATAACGGGCCTTGTCGAGCATGCGCCGCTCTCGGTAGGAAAGGTTCTTCTTCTGGCTGAGCAGGCTCAGGTTCTTGAGCACCGCGGCGACTTCCAGGATCTCACCGGTCCGCATCCGGTTGGAATTGTCCTGAAATCTCCCCTTCCAGTTGGTATGGGTGGCGATCTGCCCGTCCTCGAGGATCCCGATGACCTTGATGATCTCCTTGCGCGTGATGACTCGCCGCAATCCGACCTGGGTGATGTTGGCGGCCGGGACCATCACCGTGCTGTCGTTGGCGAGGATGCGCAACCGGTAGAAGGAGCCGTTGCTTTCGCCTGCGGGGGTCTGGAGGATGGCCTCGATGACGCCGATCCCATGGTTCGGATATACGACTTTGTCCCCGATCTTGAATTCCATCTGGGAGCCTCCGCCCCGGTTGTGGCCGCTTTGAGGTAGATCGGCTGAACTGGTTGGATATTCTAGCTTTTCGGGGCGGCGTCTGTCAACAAAGCCCTGGGTTCAGAATCGGAAAGTCAGGGTCGCGAAGGGCCCCTTGAACTTGAAATCGGCCTTTCCGAAGTCCTCCAGATCCACGTCGGTCACGCCCCTCCGGTAGCCAAGGTTCAATCCGAGGAAGGGGGCGAAATGGATCTCGACCTGACCGCGGGCGTCGTAGAACCGGAACCTGTTCCCCTGGAGATGAAGCC
>DASYRY010000113.1:0-3458 GCA_036004025.1 Candidatus Polarisedimenticolia bacterium
GTTCGGAGCGAAGTTTCCATCATGAATAGATTGTATACAAAACAATTATAATTGTATACAATTTCATCATGCAGGCGCGACGCAAGAAAAAGCGATCCCAGGGTCTGCGACGAGACATTCTGCCCCGGCTCCTCGAGCGCATCGTCGAGGGAGGCCTCACGCCGGGAAGCAAGATCATCGAATCCAAGCTCGCCGCGGAGCTTGGGGTCAGCAGGACGCCGCTTCGGGAGGCCCTTCTTCACCTGGAGCGCGAAGGCCTGGTGCGCTGCGACTTGCACCGCGGCTTCACGATCGAGCCGCTGTCGGCCCGCGAAGTGCGGGAAGTCTACCCCCTGCTGGCGGCCCTGGAATGCCTTGCCGCGCGCTCGAGTGGCCGGCTCCTGCACCTCGTCGTTCCCGTTCTGACCCGCATCAACGCCGACTTTCGGCGCTCAGGCTCTCCGGACAAGGCGCTCGAGCTGGACACGATCTGGCACGAGACTCTCTTGAGCCAGTCGAAGAATGCGCGATTGCTGGCCCTGGTGGCTTCCCTTCGCCGCGCCATCCGCCGTTATGAGCACTTCTACATGGTGGATGCGGCGCGAATCTCGACTTCGGCGGCCCAACACCGCGCGATCCTTTCGGCCATCCGCCGTGGAGACATGGAAGCGATCGTGAAGGGAATCGAGACCAACTATCTGTTCGGGATGCAGGTGATCCTCAGGAAAATGGGAGAGGAGTAAGCCTTTCCGGACGCTCCGTCAAGGCTTGGGCTTTTGCTTCCTGCGCTCCGATTTCCTTTCAGGATGAACCCGAAGGCTATCCGCCCATTCCTGCGCGAAATCACGCTGAAAGTGCATGTTCAATGCGGCGGTCAGCAACATGGTCAGCAGCGCTCCCAGCGTCGCCAGGCCCATGTCTTTGTGGGCGTCCCAGGGATCTCCCTGAGCTCCAAGATAGGCGGCTCCGAGACCGTTCCCGAAGACTTCCGCGGCGCCCCACTCGATGAGCTCGAACAGCATCGAACAGGCCATGGTGAGATCGAGAGGAAGGTAGTAGGCCCAAAACCCCTTCGCCTGCGCGACTCTCACGAAGATCTCACGAATCGGATAGGCCAACAGGAATCCATAGCTGAAATGCACCAGCCGATCGAACTGGTTTCTCCGCCAGCCGAACATCGCGTTGAGCGTGCCTCCCGTAAGAGACTCGACCCATCGGTCGTAGGGGACCTTGGCGTAGGTGTAATGGGCGCCGATCTCGTGGAGGCAGAGGAACAGAAAGATCAGCGTGTAGGAGGTTCGGGAGAAAGGGAAGCGGCGGTGGGTGAGAGCGAGTCCAGCCAGGAAGGGCACCACGAGGGCGTTCTCCAGCGCCCAATCTTCCCGGTAAAGGGGCGAGATCGCGAGGAGTATCCAGATCACCCCGAACAAGCACCCCAGCAGAAGCAAATAGCGGCGATGGGACCAAGCCATATTCGAGGGCTCCCTGGCGGGCCTGAGAAGCGGAAGCGGGGCGACGGGAATGCGATTCTATCACCGTCTTCTCGAGGAGCAGGAGACGGCGACGGGCACGCAGGAGGGGTTGAGCTAAGGATCCTTAGGGGGCCTGTTTCCGAGGCGGTGTCGCGGCGATCCACCGGGTATGGGAAAGCAGATCGCCGACCAGCTCTTCCGCTTCCTCGCCGTCCTTCTCCAACACGACTGCCAGCGCATGATGCAAGTCCCGATTCGGCTCGTCCACGACGAAGTAATGGACGAACTCGATCGAGGCTCCGTTCTCGGCCTTGCCGATCGCTACGAAGCGGAATCCCTGCAGGGGGGGAGGAATGGCTTCGTCGTCCTTCACGATGTTCACGTCCTGTTGGAGGAGGCTGTTGCGGAATTCGGTGCGGAAGCTGCCGGGTTCGTCGAGCACGCCCTGCGGGTAGGCGAAGAGGGTGACGCAAATCCCGCTGGAGTGGTGCCATTGGGAGCGCGCCGAAGTATTGTCGCCGAAAGTCTCCCACTCGCTGGTGATTCGGCTGCCTTGCCACGCATGATCCTCGCTGGTGACGTCCAGGTCGCGGTCCACGACGGGCCGGGCGGCCCCGGCCAGCGGGAAGGCGCCGACGATCAGCAGCGAGGAAGCGAAGCCTCCGGCCACCGCGAAGCGCGTGTATCCGGCTCGGCGTGACTGCGTCTCGGGCTTGCTCCGCGCGGTCAAAATATGGCTCAGATGGATGCTCTCCAGCTTCGTGAGAAAGAACAGGAAGCTTCCGATGCCCGCCGCGACGACGGCGGCCCGAGGACCATCCTCCAGCAGCAGGAGCAGGAAAAGCCCATAGAGCACGACCTCGCCGACAAAATCGAGCGCTCCCAGAAAGGGATGGCCCGCATAGAACAAACCCGCCCCGGGAAACGCCAGCGACAGCATGGCGGCCAAGCGCGTCGATCGAAAGGACGTGTGGCAGGCGGCGCACGACGACGGATTCGCCGACACCATGGCGCCGCATTGCGGACAATGCCACAACGGAAGTCGCTGGGCCGCGTGTCCTCCTTCCTGGAGGAGAAAAACCTTCAAGCGCGGCAGAAGCAGCTTCAAGAGCTTTCGGTCGCCTCGCAGCGGCACTTTCCAGGCGTGTTTCTTCCCCTGGGCGGGCACGAGCGTCAGCTTTCCCAAGCTCAGCTTCAGGTCGCGAACGCTGGACCAGGGGAAGGACCGAATGCGATTCTCGGCGTTCTTGCCTCGAACGCCCATGAGAACCTCGATCACCCGCGAGGGAGTAAGAACCAGCAGTACCTGGTGATAGGGAAGAGCCATGGCGCCGAGAGCCATACTGTGGAAGACCGGGGGGATTTGCATCGCGTGCGTGACGTAGAGGACGTGCTCATCCGGCTTCAGCAGTCGCTCGGCAAGGGGCTTTGCGACGCGCCACTGGTCACGTCGACGGCGCTGGTGACGGGCGGACAGAAATGCGGAGACGCCAGGGAAGAGATCATCCGGACGGCTCTGTTGGGCCGACTCCGCCAGAGGTCTGTCGCCGAGCGGACCCAGGAACTCCGGCTCGATTCTGTGATCCCATGGCTTCGGAGCAGCAAGCGACATACGCACCTCCGAGCCGGGAATATTGGGTCCACAACGAGTGCGGTCAAGGGCAGGCCAGAGAGAAGCGCTCGGCAGATTGGGAGTTTTCACCCCAACTGCCCGAGGCGCATGTATTCCTGCCACGAACCAGGTAGTAGGCTCCGGTTCCGGGGGCGGGGATCGAGGGATCGCTCGCCGTCGTGGCGCTCAGGCCGCAATCCAGGGTCGAGGAACCTGCCGTGCCGGACCCGGACAGCGAAGCCAAATCTCCGATCGCGACGTCATACACCGTGCCCGGCCCGGCCTGTTCAGCGAGACTCGCCCAGGACAGAACGGCACCTCCGCCCGGCGGGCTGTCGACCCAGAGCGCATGCACCTCACCGGGAGGCGAAAAAGCTCCTGGATCGGCCAGCGCG
>DASYRY010000114.1:0-3928 GCA_036004025.1 Candidatus Polarisedimenticolia bacterium
AGCATTTCGGACCGATGACCCGCTGACCATCGGGTAGCGGCGCCCGTCCTAGGCGCGCCGCAGCGGATCGAGGGGCGCTTCCTGCGGATACGGAGTTCCGGGAATCATTCCCTGAAGGTGTCGCAGCTCTCCGGGCGTCCCGAATCCAGACCCCGACGGAACCAGGCCACTCGCTGTCGCGAGGATCCGTGGGTGAAAGCGTCGGGATTTACCATTCCGCCTCCCATGCGCTGCAGCCGATCGTCGCCAATGGCGGCGGCCGCGTTAAGCGCTTCCTCCACATCGCCCGACTCGAGGATGTCGCGGCGTGAGGTGGAATGCGCCCAGACTCCTGCGTAGCAGTCCGCCTGCAGCTCTCTTCGGACTGAATCCTCGTTTCCCGACCCGCCACGATGCCTCGGCCCGCCTCCCAGAAGTGTTTGGACATGGTGCCCGACCTCGTGGGCAATGACGTAGGCCTGGGCGAAATCGCCCGGTGCTCCGAAGCGATCGCGCAGCTCTTTGTAGAACTCGAGATCGATGTAAACCTTCCTGTCTCCCGGGCAGTAAAACGGCCCCGTGGCGGATTGGGCGAATCCGCAGGCCGAGTCCACGGCGTTTCGGAAGAGAACCAGTTGCGCATCCTGGTAGCGGGCCCCCTTCTCGGGAAAAAGACGAGTCCAGACTTCCTGGACGTCGTCCAGCACGAAGGAGACGAACTGCACCATCGGCTCCTCTTGAAGGTCGTTAATCGGCCCGGCCTCCCTCTGAGACGCCGGATCGACGGCCCCTCCGCCCTCCGAGAGAAGGCTGAAGAAATCAGTCTTGAAGACGACGCTCAAGAGCAAGAGAACCAGGAATCCACCCAGCCCGAGGCCGCCCATGCCGCGCATTCCCCATCGCGGCACGGCCGATTCGCCCCTCCGGTCTTCGAGGTTTCTACTGCGTCCGCCTGGAATCCAGCGCATGAGATTTCCCCGATCGGTTGGTCTACACTCTTGATCCTTGGGATCGAGCCGGCAACTTTCTCACTGTCGAGGCCCGACCCTTACGGGCATTCTGGCCCAGCAACAGATCGCCTTCAAGGAAACCTGGATAAAACCCTCAATTCACGGGCGATGGTGTCGCAGCCTTCCGATGGGCCATGGACTCAAGATAGGCATGAAGCGGGGCCAATTCTTCGTCCGTCATGACTTCCTTAGGGAACGACGGCGTTCGCTGATCCTTCCAATTCCAAATGGAATCAGGGTTTCGGACATGCTTCTCAAAGATGCCTTGCTTGACCTGGTCCCTCGCCAGGTAAGCTTCCCCGATTCACAGACAGAGTCGACACGATATACTCGCGGGGATGACGTCAGGGAATTGGGGATGGTTGATGCGGAGGATTCCCGCCGTCACTTCAGGCGGGCGCGGCGCAGCGCAGGAACTCGTTCGCCGCGGCCCAGGAGGCTCGGCCCGAATCGAGACAGCACCTCTGGCTCTATCGACTCTGCGGGGAGCGGCTCTGAGAATAGATGACCCTGACCCAATGCGCAGCCCAGCCTGCGCAGCTCCCTGAGCTGGCTCTCGCTCTCGATTCCTTCGGCGATGACCTCATGGCCAAGCGCGTTCCCAAGGCCTACGATCGTCGCGACAATCTGTCGTGCTTTTGCGCTCTCATCGATACGGGTCACGAAAATCTGATCCATCTTGAGGACGTCCACCGGGAGGCTCTGCAGCACAGCCAGGGAGGAGTAGCCTGTTCCAAAATCATCGATGGCCACCTTGAAGCCTCGCTTCTTCAAGCGCAGGAGCACCTTAGTCACCTGCTTGGGGTAATCGATGAGGACGTTTTCGGTGATCTCAAGGTGCAGAAGCGAGGGGTCCAGGCCGGCGTTCTTCGCGAGAGCGGCGATCTCCTCCTCGAGCTGAGGATGGTAGATTTGCTTGAGGGACAAGTTGATGGTGACGATCAGGCTCTGCCACTTCGGATCAGAATCATGCCAGTGCCGTAACTGACGGCACGCCTCCGAGAAAATCCAGTGTCCGAGCGGGACGATGATGCCGGTCTCTTCGGCGAGAGAGATGAATCGTCCCGGGGGAATCAACCCTTGCTCGGGATGGCTCCAGCGTACGAGAGCCTCGAATCCCCTCAGCCTTTCCGACGCAAGCTCGACGATGGGTTGGTATACGAGATGAAACTCTTGGCGCGCCAAGGCGGAATGGAGGTCCGTCTCGAGGCGGAGTTGCTCCTGCACCCGCGCCAGCATCTTCTCGTCGAAGACTTCGGAGCGTCCGCGGCCAAGGGCCTTGGCCCTGTACATGGCCGTATCGGCGTCCCGCAGTAAATCCTCGGGTCGCTCATAACCCGCAGGGCCGAGCACGATCCCGGTGCTGAGCGTCACGTACAGCTCTCGTCCCTCGATGCTCACGGGCTGTGCGAATGCCTCCCCGAGATGGCGCACGATGCGCGTCGCATCGTGGAGCGACCCGATGTCCTCCAGGAGCACGGTGAACTCATCGCCACCCATCCGGGAGATCGTCCAGTCAAGGCCGCGACGATCGTAACGTTCACGCTCTCCTCCCGCCTCTTGCACCGGGGCATCGCCGACCTGCTCGAGACACGCTTGAAAACGCTCGGCCAGCAGACGGAGCACGCGATCGCCGAAGTGATGACCCAGGCTGTCGTTGATGGTCTTGAACTGGTCGACGTCCAGAAAGATGATGGCCAGGGATTCCTCCGTTCCTCGCTTGCGCGCCCGAGTAAAAGCATGGGCCAGACGATCGAAGAAGAGGGTCCGGTTCGGAAGATCGGTCAACGGATCGTGAAGCGCCAGGTGAATGAGCTGCTCCTCCATCTTCTTGCGCTCGTCCACGTCGGTCTGCGACCCCGCGAATCGGGCGGGCTTCCCGGAGATCTCGTCCCGCACCGCCATGCCCCTCGCCAGCATCCATCGGTAGGATCCATCGGCGTGGTGCATGCGGTACTCGGCCACAAGATGAGCCGACCCTCCGGCAAGGTGCCTCTGGATCCGGGCCTCGAGACTGGGACGATCTTCCGGATGAACGCGCCCGAGCCACTCATTAGGATCGTCCCCCCCCTCGCCCTCCAGAAGGCCGAGCGTCTGTTTCCATCGTGGCGAGTAGTAGATCTTATGGCTGAGGAAATCCCAGTCCCAGAGCCCGTCATTGGCGCCGCGCGCGGCGAGCGCGTATCGCTCCTGGCTGCGCCGGAGGGCTTCGGTCCGCGCCGCCACGAGTTCCTCGAGATGGTTGGAGTGATAGATGAGCCTGTCCTGGAGACGACCGGCCACGCCGCCCACGATCGCCAGGATCAGGGCGAATCCGTCCGTGAAGAAATGGACCGGCGTGACCTCATGGAGACCCTGGATCATTGCGAAACTGATCGTGGTGGGGAGGACCTTGTAAAGAGCGTAGTAATCGACCAGGTAGCCCATGCAGGTGAGGCCGAGACCGAAGGTGAAGCCCAGCGCCGAGTATTGCGTGGTCTTGGAGCTCACGATGGGGCGGCCGGCTGCCAGGATCCGAGTGAGCGTCAATGGGTTCCGCAGCCTCGCACCCTCGCTATGCGGCATTTCCGCCCACATTTCTGGGGAACTTCGCGTCATGGACCGGCCCGAGGAGTTCGCTCATCCTGCGCGCCGCTGACAGACGTCGACCTCGCACGACTGCCAGCCAGCTGGAGAATCCTGCAATCAGGACAAGCGCGCTGGTAAGCAACCCGTACACCCAGCCTGCCGTGGAAGGCGTCACGAGGCCCCCGTCGTCTACGCGGATGTGCTCCACCGCTTTCGCGAGGGCCTGGATCCGCGAGCTTTGGTCGGTGCCGACACCGGCCTTGGTGAGGATTTCGTTTCTTCTTTGATAGCCATTCAGTGCAGCCCGACGCGCATCACGCTCGGCGGATGTTTGGGAAGTCTGGAGGCGCGCCGCCTCGAGCTGGCGATCC
>DASYRY010000115.1:0-3110 GCA_036004025.1 Candidatus Polarisedimenticolia bacterium
AACGATCATCCGAGTGCCGGTCCAGACGGCCGAGTGAACGTATCGGGCGGCCGGAACGTTTGTCGGGGAGGTGGGCGACCAGGTGTCTGCAACAGGATCATAGCGGCCGCCGGAATCGAGAGCGGTGCCATCATAGCCGCCCCACACGAGCATCCGGTCACCCGTCCAGACCCCGGAGTGATTAGCGCGGGGCGAGGGGGAATCGAGAGTCGCGATAGGTGTCCAGGTGTCTAACGCGGGGTCGTATCTGCTCCCACTCCCCAAGTAGCCCTCACCGCTATAGCCACCCCATACAATCATCTGATTCCCGGTCCACAGGGCTATGTGAGAGTAGCGGGCCGTCGGCGGAGGGTGGGAGGTGGGCGTCCAGGAATCCGCGGCGGGATCATACCGCCCTCCTGTCTGGTCTCCTGAGCCGCCCAAGACGATCATCTGCGTGCCGGTCCAGACCGCCGTGTGGTCGCTGCGGGCCGATGGGGCACTCACGGTGGAGGTCGCGGTCCACGAATCGGTCGCGGGATTATAGCGGCCCCCCGTGTTGAAGTAGATGCTTGTCCCGTTGACGTGACCTCCCCAGATGATCATCTCCGAGCCGGTCCACACCGCCGTGTGATCGTGACGGGACGAAGGCGCGCCCTCCGTGGAAGTGGACATCCAGATGTCGGAAACCGGGTCGTATCGAGCTCCCACGCTCACGTCCGAGGAGCACAGGGAATCGTTCCACAGGATCATTTCGCTGCCTGTCCAGACCATGGGCCCGCCGCCCGCGGGCGCGCCAGTAGTGGAGACCGGGATCCAGGTGTCGGTGGAGGGATCATATCGGCCGCCCGATCCTGGCGGACCGCCGCAGTCGCCGCCGCCCCACACGATCATCCGCGTGCCGGCCCAGACCGCAGTGCGTCTGATGAGGCCCGATGGGGCATTCACGTTGGAAATGGGGGTCCAAATATTTCCGGAGGGATTGTACCGGGCTCCCATAGGGAGACCCGCAAAATCCAGACCCCATACCAGCATCGCCGTGCCGGTCCACACCGCCACAGGATCGGGATTATCGATGTGGTGCGGAGCATTCACGGTGGAGATCGGCGTCCACGTATCAGTCAAGGGATCGTATCTCCCCCCGTCGTACCTCAAATACCCGAACGTGCTCTCCCAAAAGACTCCCCACCATATGATCATTTCGCTGCCGGTCCAGACCGCCTTGTGACCAGAACGGGCCGAAGGCGCGCCCAGCGTGGAAGTGGAAGTCCAGGTGTCGGTCGCGGGATCATAGCGCCCTCCCGTATCGGGATCGTTCTTCAACAATGCTCCTCCTCCCCAGATGATCATCAGGCTTCCCGTCCAGACCGCCGTGTGGTTAGAGCGCGGCTCCGGCAGGTCGTCGAGGGCGCCGTTGTCCCAGGTGTCGGGCGCGCACTCGGACGGGGTCGGGCTGGCAGGAGCGAATTCGGAGGTGGATCCCTCTCTGGAGAAACGGAGGCCCCGTCCGGGGATCGGGAGATCCATCCCATCCGGCGAGACCGCCTTCACGGTACCGGCGTCCAGGTTGTCCTCCACTCCCTTCCACCAGCGGTCCCATTCCACCTTGGGAGTCACGAAGACAGCGATGAGCGTTCGATTGCGCCGTGCTTCCAGCAGCACGCGGGTCACGAACCTCTCCCGCTCTTCGCGAAGAGTCTCGATCCTGCCCGTCTGCCCGGACGCTCTCGCCGCCCACCGATCGAATTCAGCGGCATCGACGATTTGAGGAATTCCCTGGGATGAGGAATCAGGCGCGCGATCTCCGGTCCGAGCTTCTTTCGCCTCCTCGCTTCCCGAGCGAAGGAGCTCGACGACGACGCGGCCCGGGCGGGCGGCGCGGGGATCGAGGAGGCCATCCAGGAGTCGCCGGTGGATGGCTTCGGCTTCACGGCGAGCCTCGGCATGGAGATTGTGGTCGAAGGTGAAGAAGTTCTGGGTGAGACGACCCACGAGCGCCGGGCGGGCGAGGCACTCCTGGATGAGAAGCGGATCGTGTTCGAGGGCCGCGTACAGCTCGAGGAGCCTATCCGGCATCCGCGACCCGCGGGCGATCCGCTCCAGCTCCTTGCGGAGCATGTCGGAGGTGATGGAAGTCTTCCAGAACCGCTCGAGAGCGATGCTCTGCTTCAGATAGGTTTGGACCTTGCGCTCGAGAAGCGCCCTGGGGACGGCCTGTTCGAAGGGCCTCTTCGCGCCGATCTGGTGCGAGTAGTAGACCCGCTCGATGGCCGCCTGGGCCCGGACGCGTGCTTCGAAGTCGAGAGGGTGCGGAGCGCGATCGGCAGCGCGGGTGGTGCCGGCCGACAAGAGAAACAGGACGGGCGGGAGGAGCCTGCAAAAAGCGGCTACCGGCATCCTCATGGGTATTGCCTCGGTCTGGCAGGACGTTGAGCGTGTCCAAGGGTACGACCGCGGATCGCCGCTGTCAATAGTTAGTCGGAACGACTCTCCCCAAAGTTCCGTTCGCCCAAAATGTGCGCCGGGTATGGGTCCGGCTTGCGACGCCGGCTCTGCCTGCTATATCTTTCGATGTCTATGATCTGGCCTCCAGGAACCAAGCTCGGACCCTACGAAATCGTCGCGTCGCTGGGCGCCGGTGGAATGGGAGAGGTCCATCGAGCCCGGGACACGCGCTTGAACCGGGACGTCGCCATCAAGGCGATTCCGGTCTCGCTGGCAGGCGACGAGACGCTGCGCCAGCGCTTCGAGCGCGAAGCCCGGGCGATCTCGTCGCTCAACCACCCGCACATCTGCACGCTGTACGACGTGGGTCACACCACGGCCCCGGCGGGGGAGGGGGCGGGCGTCCAGGTCGATTACCTGGTCATGGAGCTGCTGGAAGGAGAGTCGCTGGCCGATCGGCTGACGAAAGGCCCTCTGCCGATTCACGAAGTCCTCAAGGTCGGCGCCCAGATCGCCTCGGCATTGGATGCGGCGCACCGCCAGGGGATTACCCATCGCGACTTGAAGCCGGGCAACATCATGCTCACGGCCACGGGCGCTAAGCTGCTAGATTTTGGTCTTGCCAAGCCCACTCCGGCGCTCTCTTCTTCCGTTACTTTAGCGGTCACTGCTACGCCGGACTCACC
>DASYRY010000116.1:0-3776 GCA_036004025.1 Candidatus Polarisedimenticolia bacterium
ATTAACTTTGCAAGCTCAATCGTCTCAAGGTTGGAGGGCATTTTCGAGGCGCTCCCCATGCAATTGCTAACTTTAACCCTGTGAATAAGTTAGCGCGATTCTGCTGGCACATGGGCGTTTCGAAGTTGAGACTGATAGCCCTAAGGCCATTTGTTTATTAGTGTTACAGCCCGCGCTCCGTGCAAGGAATTTGCTCTTCTTGCCGCCAAACGTCATATTGGGCCTGACTGAATGGTTATGTAATGGACAGCGTTCCAGGAGAGCTCCTACCCGGCATGAGTCCCCACCGCCTCTTTTACCGCCAATCCCGCGAAGTCCAGGGGATGCTCCTCTCGCTGATGTCCGCGGCCTGCATGGGGCTTACCTACGTGGCCAGCAAGTACGTGCTCAGGAGCATCAACCCGGAGACCTTCGTGGTCTTCTGGTTCGCCATGGGGTCGTTCTACTCCCTGGTGCTGCTGGGCAAGCGGGGTAGGGGGAACGAGCTGTTCAGAAAGGGGAACCCCTGGAAGCACCTTCTGGGGATTGGACTGGCCTCGGCGGTGGCCATCATCCTCTTCTTCTACGCGATCCAGCTCATCGATCCGGCCATCGTGTCGTTCTATACCCGGGCGGACAACATCTTCGCGGTGCTGCTCGGGGTGGTCTTCCTGAGGGAGCGGTTCAACTCCTTCGAAGGGGTGGGTGTGGCGATCGCCCTGGTGGGGAGCATGGTGACGACCTACCGGGGCGGGGATCTGTTGATGATCGGGCTGGGCCTTTGCCTGATTTCCTCGGTCCTGGAGGGGGTCACGGTCGTCCTGGTCAAGCTCGCGGTGCGGAAGGTCAGCCCGCTGGTGGTCATTTTCTATCGCTCGCTGCTGGCCTCGACCCTGGCGCTGCTGTACGGGTCTCTCTCGGGCCGGTTGCAGATGCCCTCGCCCAAGGCCCTGCTGATCATCGCTGCCGCCTCGCTGGGAGGCTCCTTCATGGCCAACGTCACGTTCTACGCGGCCTTGGCGCGCATCGACGTCACGCAGGCCACGGCCATCAAGACGATGCAGCCTTTCTTCGTGCTCTTGGCGGCGTACCTGGCTTTCACGACACTGCCCACTTCCCAGCAGCTCTTGGGCGGGGCCATCATCGTGGCCGGAATCTTGTGCCTTCTTTACGGCCGGCGCATGGTCCGCAGGCCGGGGAGCCAGGGCACGCTGGTGCTGGAGCCTTGAGCGCATCGAAGTCCCGCGCTCAGCGGCGGCGGAAGAAGAGGTTCAGGAGGATCGTGAGCAGGATGCTCAGGAGCAGCGAGGTCGCCAGAGGAAAGTAGAAAGAGAAGCTGCCTCGCTGGAAACGAAAGTCCCCCGGAAGGCGGCCGATCCATCCCCATTTCCCGCCGAAGGTAAGAAGCGCGCCCACCAGCAGGATGAAAGCGCCTGCGACCATCAGCAGCTTGCCGGGGTTCCCCACATTGGGCATGGCCCGAGTGTAGGAAGCCTCCCCTGGCCTGTCAACAATCCGAGACCTATATTGCAAGCGGTCGCCGGCCGGAGGAACCAGGTGTCGAATCCCCGCAAGGCTTCGCTGGAAGTGATCACTTCCCAAGGGAAGCGCACCATCCCGCTTTCCGAGCATTCGATCACGCTGGGTCGCGCCGAGGACTGCGACGTCGTCATCCCGGAGCCGTTCGTCTCGTCCTGCCACGCGCGCATCGAGCCGAACGGGAGCGGCTACGTCGTGCGCGACGCGGGAAGCACCAACGGCACCTGGGTGAACAGCGCCCAGGTGGAAGGAGACCATCCGCTCGAGGACGGCGCGAGTCTCATCCTCGGACGCCCGGGAAACTACCGCCTGCGCTTCATCGCCCATCACGTGGAGGCTCCGTCGCCCTCCCCGCGCCAATCGAACCGAAACCTCCGGGAAGTCCTGGAAATCTCCAAGGCTCTCCTCTCGACACTCGACCTGGAAGCGGTCTTGGGGCGGGTCCTGGACGCCTGCCTGCGGATCTCGCACGCCGAGCGCGGCTATCTCTTCCTGAAGCAGGGGGCCGGTCTCAAGCTGAGGGCCCGGCGGGACGACGAGAAGGATCCATCCTCCGCGAAGCAGGTGGAGTTCAGCCACAGCATCGCCGCACGCGTGGCGGCGAGCGGGCGCACCGAGTTCCTGTCGGATCTGGAAGGGGGAGAAGGGAAGGACAACTCGGCGAGCATGGTTCGCCTGCGGCTGCAGACCGTGGCTTGCGTGCCTTTGAAGATCCAACAGCGCGTGATCGGCATCGTCTACCTGGACAGCCACCGGCGCTCGACGCTTCCGGACCAGACGGGCCGCGAGGTGCTGGAGGTCCTGGCCGGGCTCGCGGCGGTGGCGATCGAGAACGCGCGGATGGTGGAGGAGCGGGTCGAAAACGAGCGCTGGTCCACGATCGGCAGGATGGCGGCTTCGATCGTCCACGATATCCGGAGCCCCATGGCCGCCTTGCGGGGGACGGCGGAGCTGCTGAGAGGCAAGATTCCCGACCCGGCCCACAAGGAGAAGCTCAACGTGATCATCGGCGAGGTCGACCGGCTTACGCAGCTATCGAGCGAGATGCTGGAATTCTCGGCCGGCGCGACCCCGCTGCGGCTCGAGACCGTGTCCCTGATTACGGTCGTGGAGGAGTTCCTGGAAACCGTCGAGCCCCGCCTCGAGAAGGAGGGGATCCGCCTGGAGCGCAAGCTGGAGCCGTGCGGCCCGCTCGCGCTGGACCGCCGTAAGATGGCGCGCCTGCTCCACAACGTCGTGGGCAACGCTCTGGAGGCGATGGAGCCGGGCGGCGTGCTCACCGTGGAAGTCTCGGCATCGGGCGATCGGCCGCTTCTCGCCATCGGGGACAACGGCCGCGGCATGGACCCGGAGACGATGCAGCGCGTCTGCGAGCCGTTCTTCAGCCAGGGGAAGGAGCGCGGCGTGGGTCTTGGCATGAGCATCGTGCGCCGCATCGCCGAGCAGCACGGCGCCGAGTTCGCGATCCGCAGCGCGCCGGAGCAGGGGACCCGAGTCGAGTTCCTCTTCGTGCAATTGCAGCCGGCCCTCGCCACGCATTGACACCCCGAAAGAGGCTTGGATAACATCCGCCCCGCCCGGACGCTCCGTCCGGAGGCCGGAGGGCGTTCCTGTTGAAGAACCGAAGCCTGGACGCCATCTTCCGGCCGAAGTCGGTGGCGGTGGTGGGCGCCTCGCGGCGCCCCGGCTCCATCGGCAGCGAGATCCTGGGAAAGCTCCTCGAAGGAGGCTTCGAGGGGGCCGTCTACCCCGTCAATCCGCACACTTCTTTCCTGCACTCCATCAAGTGCTACCCCTCCGTGCGCTCCATTCCCGACCCGATCGACCTGGCGATCGTCGTCGTGCCGCGGGAGAAAGTGATGGGCGTCGTGGAGGAGTGCCGCCTGAAGAAGGTGCGGGGTCTCGTGGTGATCACGGCGGGCTTCCGGGAGGTCGGCGAGGAAGGCGCGCGTCGCGAGGCGGCGCTGCGCGACAAGGTGCGCAAGGCGGGGATGCGCATGATCGGCCCCAACTGCATGGGAGTCATCAACACCGATCCCGCGATCAGGCTGAATGCCACCTTCGCCGCCACGCCCCCCACCCGGGGAAGCGCCGGATTCATGTCCCAATCGGGAGCCCTCGGCGAGATCATCCTCGCCAACGCGCGCCAGATCAGCCTCGGCGTCTCGATGTTCGCGAGCGTGGGGAACAAGGCGGACATCTCGGGCAACGATCTCATCGAGTATTGGGAGAACGACCCCTCCGTCGGGGTCATTCTG
>DASYRY010000117.1:0-3935 GCA_036004025.1 Candidatus Polarisedimenticolia bacterium
TCCGTGGCGATCATCGTACGCAGTCTCGGGGCTCCATCGGACAACTCCGCCTCCGCGGGCTGTCTGGAAGGAGGGTTCTAGTCGAGCTTTCCTTGTCGCGCCCACTCTTGCAGCAGGGTGAAGCAGGAAGCGGGAATCGCCGAGCTTCCTTCTCCGTGGCGCCTCGATAGTTCGTCCCAGAGGATGACCACCGAGTCGGGGACGTCCACGTCGTAAAATGCCGGCATGGAGGCGATGGAAAGGCCCTCGCTTCTCGCCCGGCGCACGGTCTCTCGATACACCTGGGAAGTTCCCCAGGGGATGCCGGTGAAGAGCGAGGATTGGAGCCGCGAGAGGCCGAGGAGATAATAGCCGCCGTCCCTCGCCGGTCCGAGGACGAGATCATTCTTGGGGAGGCTCTCGAGGGCCCTGACGATGACGGAGGTCGGGACCTGAGGGCTGTCCGACCCGAGCACGACGACTCGTTTGGCGCCCGCCTCGAAGCGCTCCTGGAACGCTTGATGGAGCCGCTCTCCGAGGCTTGCGCCTTGCTGGACGAGAATGCGGCAGGCGCCCAGATGAGAGGTGATCACGCTCTTGAGGGGCCCGGCCTCGCTGAGATAGAGCCAGGTCGAGGCGTTCGCGGCATCCGCCGCGTGCCGCAGGAGATCGAGGCTGTCCGCGAGAAGCGCCTGGTGAAGCGCGAGCGCCTCGGCCTCCGAGAATCGGGGCATCAGTCGGGTCTTCACGCTCCCCAGGACGGGCAAGCGCGAGAACAGCAGCAGGGCAGAAGGGATCGTGGCCATGAAGCAGAGCCTCCGCGTCGCGCGTCATCGTAACATAGGGAATGGATCGTTCCCGCCAGCGTTGATCCTCACCCCCCGGTGTGCTAGTGTCGCGCTTCAAAAATCCAGGACTCATGCATCCATGACCAAGGGTTTTTTTCTCTACCTTTCCCGCTCCGAGAGGGCGCGTCGCGCCATCATGGGGCTCCCTTTCTCGCGCCGGGCGGCCAGGCGATTCGTCGTGGGCGAAACCCTGGAGGAGGCCCTCGACGCCGTGAAGGACCTGAACGGCGAAGGGCTCATGGCCACCCTGGATCTATTGGGAGAGGACGTGACGAGCCCTGAGGAAGCGGCGAAATCCACTCGAGAGGTCGCTTCCATCCTCGATGGAATCCGCCGCACGGGAGTGAACTCGAATCTCTCGCTGAAACTCACGCAGCTCGGGTTGAGGCTGGGGCGCGAGCTGTGCCAGAAGAATCTGGAGTTCGTGCTGCAGCGCGGCGTCGAATGCGGCAATTTCGTGAGAATCGACATGGAGGGCTCGGATGTCACGGAGATCACGCTGCGGATCTTCGAGGATGCGCGCCGGCGATTCTCCAACGTCGGAGTGGTGGTTCAAGCGTACCTGAGGCGCACCGAGAAGGATTTGAGGGAGCGGCTCATTCCTGCCGGGGCCCCGGTCCGCCTGTGCAAGGGCGCCTACAAGGAGCCACCCGAGGTGGCCTTTCCCGTGAAAGCGGACGTGGACGCCAACTACCTGAGACTGGCGGATCTCTTGCTCTCGGCTCAGACTCGTGGCAAGGGCGTCCGGACCGCCATCGCCACGCATGACGAAGCCATGATTGCTCACGTGAGTGACAAGGTGAAGCGGGGAGATCTCGGGAAGCAGGACTTCGAGTTTCAGATGCTCTACGGAATCCGCCGCCAGCTCCAGCGCTCCCTGGCCCAGGAAGGCTACCCGGTTCGCATCTACGTTTCGTATGGAACGCAATGGTACCCGTACTTCATGCGCCGCCTAGCGGAGCGCCCCGCCAATGTGCTCTTCCTCGCAAAAAACGTCCTTCGAGGCTGAGCTTCCCCGCCCGCGCAGGATCGAGCGGGTCCGGGGACTCACCTTCGCGGTCGCGGTTTCCATCCTGCTCTTCGCCGGACGACCGGACCTCGCCGGCGATGGAGGGTCGCATTCCCATCGGCATGAGGGCGTCGCGGAGAAGTTTCCGGAGCATCCGGCCGTCGGAGAGGTTTCCCCCGATTTCACCCTCAGGGACACCGAAGGGAAGCCAGTCGCGCTCGGAGAGTACCTCGGACGCGGCTACCTGATCCTCGTCTTCGGCTCCGTCTCTTCACACGGTTTCAGCCGGAGCGTCCCCGATCTGGATCGACTCGCTCGCGACTGGGAGAGGATGGAGGTCAAGGTCCTTCTGGTCTATACGCGGGAAGCCCACCCCGCTGCATTGCGAGGCAACGCCCCGGGGAGCTACGCGGACCGTGTCCGCGTGGCCCGCGAGACGCGGAAAAACCTGAAGGTGAGTCTGCGATTCCTCGTCGACGGCTGGGACGATGAGGTCCACCTGTCGTACGGGGCCATGCCCGAGGCGGCGTTCCTGCTCGATCCCAAGGGAGTGATTGCGGCCCGCCAGGTGCGCGCCAGCGCCTCGGGACTGGACCGGGAGCTGCGACATCTCCTTCACGTCCCCGACCCCCCGGAGGTGAGATTCCCGCAGAAGTGAAGGGGTCTCGCCTTCATGCGGTCGAAGTCGGGCTTCGGCCACCAGTCAGCGGGTGAGAAGCTTGCGGGAGATGAAGCTCTCAATTTCGTCTTCCACCAGCTCTCCGGACACGACGAGCGGGTGCTCGAGATCGCCTTGGAGGATGAAGACGTTGAAGGGAGTACCCCACTTTCTCTTGTCTCCCACCATCTTCCTGAAGCGAAAGTGGTCGGTTCCTTCGCGGGTGGCGTCGTCGGTGGCCGTGGACCCTTCGACCACGGGAAACGGGGGGTGGTGCCGCTCGAGAAACTTCGCGACATCGGAGGGATGGGTGTACTCGCTCACCTGCAGGATGTCGAAGCCCTTCCCGTGAAACTTCTCATAGAGCCGGGCCAGCACGGGCGCCTCCCAATTGCAGTTCTTGCACCAGCCGGCGAAGGTGGATACCAGGACGAGCGGCTTTCCTTTGACGAACTCCGACAGGCGGATCTCCGTGTTCCCCTGAGCGACCTTTCTTACGAAGTCCGGATAGGGGACGGGTGAGGAGACGAGAGGAGCAAACTCCCTCTCCGGTTGCTCGGGAGTGGCGCCGATCTTGATTCCCTCCCAGATTCCTTGTTTCACTCCGGCGGAATCATACCAGGGGCCCTTCCAGCGCGTCCCGTTCGCCCTGACCTTGAGAACGGCCCGGCCGCGATCCAGCGGCGGGGGGAACGAAGGCTGGACGAAGGTCACTTCGAGGGTCGCTCCGTGAACAGTGCCCTCGAGAGTGTTGTCCCTTTTTCCTCGAAAGTCGTACTGGGCCCGAATCTTGTCCCCTTCCTGGTCCAGATAAACGACTCCATGATTGGTGTCCCAATCCCCCGTGAGAGCGGGGAGAGCCTCCGCTCGCCCGGAAGCCGCTCCCTGGACCTCCATCGCCAGAAGACTTGCGGCCATCGAGCAGAGCACCGCGAGCATCCGCAGCATCACGATTCCGATTTCCGAAAGGGGTTCGCGTCCATCTGCTGAATCTCAATCCTCGAGGCTCCCGGCGCAGGGGAAGGGATGAACCGCACCGAGGAGGCGGGATTCTCCACGACTTCCAGGCGAAAGACGTCCGGACGAGCGTAGTGCCCCACCACGTCGAAATCGAATTTCGCCTCCGGCAGCCGGCCCAGGTCCAGCTCGACGCTGAGGATTCCCTCTTGGTCGTAAAGCGGGCCGGCAAGGATGTCTCCCAGCGGTCCGATGATGCAGCTTCCGCCGGCGCAAAGTACGTCCGGCGCATCCGCGAGATCCTCATCCGCCGCGATCTCCGGCGGATAGGCGTCGCGGCGGACGAACTGGTTGCATCCCAGA
The DNA here is from genome assembly GCA_036004025.1 of Candidatus Polarisedimenticolia bacterium. Lineage (GTDB taxonomy): Bacteria > Acidobacteriota > Polarisedimenticolia > Gp22-AA2 > AA152 > AA152. Next base: position 3,815 of record DASYRY010000117.1, read on the forward strand.
ACGAAGCATCTCCCTTCGCAGGCGATATGGCGCAAGCTGGCCACCCAGGTGTCTCGCGCGTCCGCGGTGGGCGCCAAATAGACCTGGACTCCCTTGGCGTAGAGCGCGGCGCGGGCAAGGG
>DASYRY010000118.1:0-4274 GCA_036004025.1 Candidatus Polarisedimenticolia bacterium
GTGGGGCGGCGATGCCGGATCCGCCGGGCGATCGTCGACAAGGGCGTGCGGATTCCCTCGGACACCACCATCGGCTTCGACGTGCAGGAGGACCAGGCCCACGGGATCACCGTGACGGAGGAAGGGATCCGAGCCGTCTCCCCCGAAGTGCGGTTCGAAGGGTCGTGAAGCCGATCTCCCTCGCTCTCCTGTGGCACCTCCACCAGCCCCAGTACCGCCTGCGGGATGAGAGGGTCTGCCCCCTGCCTTGGGTGCGGCTCCACGGCATCCGCTCCTATTACGACATGGTTCGCGTCCTCGACGAATTTCCGGAAATCCGCACCACGATCAACCTCGTGCCTTGCCTGCTGGAGCAGATCCGCGCTTACGAGCGGGGCGAAAGCGATCTCTTTCTCGAGATGGCGGCGATTCCCGCCGAGGAGCTTGACGACTCCCAGAAGGCGTTCCTGTTCGACCACTTCTTCTCGGCGGGCGAGACCCGCATGATCGGCGGCCTCCCAGCCTTCGCGGAGCTGCACCGGCGCCGCCACACGGCGCGCAGGATCCGAGGTCCGGCGCAGGCCTTCAAGGAATTCTCGGTCGGTGATTTTCGCGACTTGCAGGCGCTGTTCGACTTGTGCTGGTTCGGCTTCAAGGCGCGCGAAGATTTCCCCGAGATCCGGGCGCTGCGCGGCCAGGGAAGGGGATTCACGCGGGAAGACCTTGTGCGGATTCACGCGGTGGAGAGGGAGATCCTCTCGCGCCTCATTCCCCTCTACCGGGGCGCGGCGGCATCCGGACAGCTCGAGATCTCGGCCTCCCCTTATGCCCATCCGATTCTGCCGCTGATCTGCGACACCCAGGTGGCGCGCGAGGCGCTTCCGGACGTCTCGCTGCCGCCGCGATTTCGGGCCCCGGAAGACGCCCAGGCCCAGGTGCGGGAGGGGCTCGACCGGATCGAAGCCGATCTCGGGTACCGTCCGCGAGGCATCTGGCCGTCCGAGGGCTCGCTCAGCCAGGAGGTCGCGGGCATTCTCGCCCGCGCCGGCGTCACCTGGGCCGCGGGCGACGAGCTGCTGCTCGCCGCTTCGGATCGCGAGGGGACGGCCGATCCGTTGCTTCCATGGAGCGTTCCCGAGGCGCCGGGGCTGGACCTGGTGTTCCGGGACCACGATCTCTCCGATCGGGTCGGATTCACCTACGCCTCCATCGGTGCGGGAGAGGCGGTCGCGGATTTCCTGGCGGCTCTTCGATGGCGCGCAGAGAGCCGGACCGAGGACTCGAGCATGGTGCTGGTCGCGCTGGATGGCGAGAACCCTTGGGAGAACTATGCCGATGCCGGCGGCGATTTCCTGCGCACCCTCTACGGGGCGCTCGCGGGAAACCAGAGCGTGCATTGCAAGAGCGTGGGCGAAGCCATCCAGGCCTGCCCGAGACGCGGGACGCTGAACCGGATCCGTGCCGGGAGCTGGATCGGCGCCCACTTCGGGATCTGGATAGGAGGCCCGCAGAAGAACCGGGCGTGGGAGCTGCTCCGTCAGACGCGGGACGACGTGGCGCCCCTGCTCCACGACCCGAGCATCTCCGTCGAGCGTCGCGCAGCGGCCTGGGCCTCCTTGCGCTCGGCCGAAGGAAGCGACTGGTTCTGGTGGCTCGATGGACAATTCCATAGCGCCTACCGATGGGAATTCGATCGAATGTTTCGAGGCCACCTGCGCCAGGCGTACGAGGCGCTCGGGAAAAAGCCGCCCGAGACTCTCGAGCAGCCGATTCCCGAGCCGGCGGCCGGAGAGGCGGAGACGGAGCCGGTGGAAGCGCCGGTCTGGCTCAGCCCCACGATCGACGGCTTCGAGAGCGACTTCTTCGAGTGGGAGGGTGCCATCCACGTGGGGTGGGCCGCGCTGGCCCGGCGCTCCACTATGGAGCGCTCCCAGCCGCTGGTGGAGGCGCTGGAGTTCGGGTTCACCCCCACGGGAGAGTTCCTCCTGCGCATCGATCCCGCCGGTGAGAACGGCCACGACGACTTCAAGGAAGCGGGGGTCGAGATCATCTTTCGCGCCGGCGCGGCGGATCCGGCTCGTCTGAGTCTCACCCTCGACGAGCGGGGCGATCTCGAGCAGGCGCTGTGCTGGAAGGAGACCCAGGGGAAGGGGGCTCGGCCGGCCTCGGCCGGTCGCTCCGAAGCCCGGGCCGCGGCGCGCAAAATCCTGGAGATCGCCATTCCGTCCGTCGAGGTCGGCCTGGAGCGGGGCCAGCGGGCCACCTTCCAGGTCAAGCTGAGAAGGAAGGGAAAGGAAGAGGTCAATCTGGAAGAGGTCGAGATGCGGGTCCCTCCCTTCGAGTGGGGCGGGGGAGCATGGAGCGTGCCCTGAAGGTTCCCGCGGGGGTGAAAGTTTCGCCTTGAAGGCGTATATTCCCCATGGCTCTAGAGGAATCTTGGAGGCGAATTGACTTCGGAGCTGCGCAAGGACCCGGTGCTGGGTCGCTGGGTCATCATCTCGGGCGAGCGTAGCCGCCGTCCCAACCCCTTCCGAAACTACCCCACCGCGATCGAGGAGGCGGGCCCCTGCCCGTTCTGCCCTGGCAACGAGGCGATGACTCCTCCCGAGGTGCTGGCCTATCGGACCGGGGACGAGCCGGAATGGCGCTTGCGTGTCGTCCCCAACCTCTTCCCGGCGCTGCGCATCGAAGGGGATCTCGACAAGAAGGGGGAGGGGCTCTACGACCTCATGCGCGGAATCGGGGCGCACGAAGTCGTTATCGAGACGCGGGAGCACAAGGAGAATCCCGTCACCTTCAAGCAAGACCAGATGACCGCGGTCATCAACGCCTATCGGGACCGGATGCTGGACCTGCTGCGGGACGGCCGGTTCCGCTACGTCATGGCCTTCAAGAACCATGGCGCTCCCGCGGGGGCGACCCTGTCGCACTCCCACTCGCAGATCATCGCGCTTCCCGTCACGCCGGTGCGCGTGATGGCCGAGCTAGAAGGATCGGAGAAGTACTTCGAATACCGCGGCCGGTGCATCTATTGCGACATCCTCTCGCAGGAGCTGGAGGATCCGCGTCGCGTGGTGGTGCAGAACCACCACTTCGTGGCCATCGCGCCGTTCGCGTCCCGCTTCCCCTTCGAGATCAGCATCCTGCCGCGCAAGCACGAGGCCTTCTTCTGGGGACTGAGCCAGGATCACGTCGCGGGGCTCGCGGAGATCCTTCAAGACGTATTGCGACGGTACCGGCTGTCGCTGAAAGATCCCCCGTACAACTACATCATCCACACCGCCCCGCCGGGGTATCCGACTCCGGATCGGTATCACTGGCAGGTGGAGGTGATCCCGAAGCTCACCGAGGCGGCCGGGTTCGAGTGGGGAAGCGGGTTCTTCATCAATCCGATGCCTCCCGAGGAAGCGGCGGCGCGCCTGCGGGATCTCGAGAGGGTGATGGACGTTCCGGAGGGGCACCTGCTCGAGCGCGCCTCCACGAGGTCCGGTGGCGGCTGAGATCTGGATGGCCGCCTCCGAAGCGAGACCCCTGGCCCAGACCGGAGGGCTCGCGGACGTCCTGCGCGCCCTGCCGGATGCCCTTGCCCGCCGCGGGCACCCGGTGCGCCGGTTCATCCCCGCCTACGGTGGAATCGATCGGTCCGGATTCGAGCGCGAGCCGGAGGATCTGGCCGTCCCGCTCGGGCCTGCGCACGTCCCCGCGGCATTTCTCTCGCGGCGCGAGCCGAGCGGGGTCGTCACGACGCTCGTGGAGAACGCCGAGCTGTTCGGCCGGGAAGGGATCTACGGGCCGCCGGGCGGCGAATACTCCGACAACGCGCGACGCTTCACCTTCTTCGCACGCGCGCTCGTCGAGCGGATCGCGCGCGCCCTGCGGCCTCCCGACGTCCTGCACGTCCACGACTGGCACGCCGCGCTCGCTCCCCTGCTCGTCCGCTTCGCGTCGAGCTCAAGGCGTCCGCCGCGGACCGTCCTCACTATCCACAACCTGGGGTACCAGGGGGAATTCGGCGCCGGGGAGATGGAGTGGCTCTCCCTGCCCCCGGCGGCCCGCGAGGGGGTGTTCCGCACCGAGGGGATCGAGTTCTACGGCGGGATCAACTTCCTGAAGGCGGGGATCGTCTACGCCGACGCGCTGACCACCGTCAGCCCGACCTATGCGAGGGAAATCCTCACCCCGGAGCAGGGGTGCCGGCTCGACGGGTTGTTGCGCTGGCAGGTCCCCAAGCTGCACGGCATCCTGAACGGGGCCGATTATGAGCTGTGGGGTCCCTCACGCGATCCCCACCTGCC
>DASYRY010000119.1:0-7145 GCA_036004025.1 Candidatus Polarisedimenticolia bacterium
GAATCTCGAGCCCCTTGTAGTGGTGCCGCAGCCAGGTGTCGATCCAGAAAGACTCGATACGGACGATCTCCTTCTGCTCCTCTCCCATGGAACCCGAGACGTCCATCATGTACAGGATCGCGGCGGTCGTCTCCGGCAGAATCGTCGATCTCCAGGTCCGATACCGCTTGTCCTCGCGGATGATGAACGGCGCCGGAATCGCGCGCCGGTAGGTGCCGCTGGCCAGCGACCGCTTGAGCATTTCCTTGTAGGTGCGGCGGAAATGGCGAAGGCTCTCGGGCCCCGTCGGAGCCACCCCGGTATAGCGGGCCCGCTCGTCGAGGATGTTCTTCTTTCCTTTGGGCTCGATGCGCGGGAGCTCGAGCTCCTCTCCCAACATCTCGGCCAGCTCTTCCAGGGATACCTCGACCTCGAGGATGTGCTGTCCCGGAGCGTCTCCGGCCTGACCGCTCCCATCTTCGGGCTCGGCGGCTCCCAGCACCGTCCCGACGTCGCCCTCGCCTTGGCCCACTCCCCCCGCCTGCCGGCTTCCATGCATGAAGTGGGGGATGGAGATCTGAGGCAGAGGAATGCTGATGAGATCCTTCCCGCGACGGCCGATGAGCTCGCCCCGGGAGATGTACTTACGCAGGTCTTGTTTGATCTTCCCGCGGATGATCTGCTTGAAACGGTGGTGGTCCTGCTCGATGCGAAGGATCATCAGCGAATCCTGGGATGGCCTCGGGCGGGCGGGCTCAAGCCCCGGCCGGCTGAGGGGCCGGTCCTAGTCCCGCGCGTCCCCGCGGGCGAAGATGCTAGCGATGTAGTTCAGCACGTCGGTGGCGCAAACGTCGCAGTAGGCATAGTCCTTGATCAAGCGGCTCTTGACGACGTCGATCTTTTCCTGGGTCTCCTTGTCCACCACGCTGCTGACGAGGCTCGTGAGCTTGATGGAGTCCTTCTGGTCTTCGAAGAGCTTGAGCTCGAGGGCTTTGTGGAGGCGCTCGTTGGTGCGATAGTTGAAGGTCTTCCTCTCCACCGCCAGGGCGCCGATGTAGTTCATGATCTCTCGACGGAAGTCGTCCTTTCGGTTCTCGGGGATGTCGATTTTCTCCTCGATCGAGCGCATCAACCGCTCGTCCGGCTCCTCGTCCTGACCGGTGTACTTGTTACGAACCCGCTCCTTCTGCGTATAGGCCTTGATATTGTCGATGTAGTTGGCGCAAAGGCGGCTGATGGCCTCTTCGTCCGCAGAGATCGCGCGCTGCACCTCGTTCTTCGCGATATCCTCGTATTCCTGCTTCACCACCGAAAGCAGATCGCGGTAGCGCTTCCGGAGATCCTCGTTGGTCAGCAAGGAATGGTGCCTGAGACCGCTCTCCAGCTCGTTGAGCACCATGAAAGGATTGATGCAGCCCTCGCCCTTGTCGGAGACCAGGGCGTTGCTGATCTTGTCCTGGATGTAGCGCGGTGAGATCCCGTCCATCCCCTCGCGCATCGCCTCTTTGCGCAGCTCCTTCACGTTGTCCTCGGTGAAACCCGGCAGCGTCTTTCCGTTGTAGAGCTTCAGCTTCTGCAGGAGGGTCAGGTCGGCCTTCTTCGGCTCTTCCAGCCGGGTCAGGATCGCCCACATGGCCGCCATCTCGATGGTATGGGGTGCGATGTGCTTGCCGCGGATCCGTGAGGGGTTGTAATCCTTCTCGTAGATCTTGATCTCCTCGGCCAGCTTGGTGATGTAGGGGATGTCGATTTTCACCGTCCGATCCCGCAGGGCCTCCATGAACTCATTGTGCTGAAGCTTGCGGTACTCGGGCTCGTTGGTGTGGCCGATGATGACCTCGTCGATGTCGCACTGCGCGAATTTCTTGGGCTTGATCTTGTGCTCTTGGGAAGCCCCCAGGAGATCGTAAAGGAACGCCACGTCGAGCTTCAGGACCTCTACGAATTCGATGAGGCCGCGGTTGGCGATGTTGAACTCTCCGTCGAAGTTGAAGGCACGGGGATCCGAATCCGCTCCGTACTCCGCGATCTTCCGATAGTTGATGTCACCGGTGAGCTCGGTGGAGTCCTGGTTCTTCTCGTCCTTGGGCTGGAAGGTCCCGACCCCGATTCGGTCCTTCTCCGAGAGGATTAAGCGGCGCACCTTCACGTGCGAGATGATGCGCGTCCAATCCCCCCCATACCGGACATTCAGCTCCTTGAACTGCTGCCGGCACGCCGGGCAGAGGTCGCCCTCTACGACGATGCGCTCCGATTCCGGCTTCCCTTCGCTGAGCTTGCCCAGAATCTCTGCGCGAAGATCGAGAGGAATCAAGTGGAGAGGCTCTTCATGCATCGGGCAAGGAGACTCCGCAACCGCTTGATCCTGCTTCTTTCGCGTGTTTTCCTGATCGATGATCCAGGAGAAGCTATACAGAGCACCTTCGGGCGTGCGGGAATAGTCCTCCAACCCCTTCTTGAGAAGCCGCACGATGGTGCTCTTCGAGCTCCCCACCGGGCCATGCAGCAGCAAGACTCTTCGCTCGGTGCCGTATCGCTTCGCAGCGGATTTGAACACGTTCACCATCTTCATGAGAGCGATGTCGAGCCCGTAGACGGCGTCCACACCTCCGTGGCTCTTGTCGTCGAAGAAGTTGTAGTGAATGATCTTCTTCTTGTATTCGTAGTATTCGCGCGTTCCCTGGGCGAGGATCATGTCGTAGACACGCTGGAAAGCCGTGCGCGTCGCACGAGAGTTTTGCCTGACAATCTGGAGGTAGTCTTCGAAGGATCCCTCCCAGTGCTGGTCCCGGAATCCCTTCAGGTCCTGAAGCCTGCCGATCATCTGGATGACTTCGGTGCCGGATGACATGACCCCTCCACCTCCCAGCCGTTAATTCATCGCGAATGAAACCCGAGAGCCAACCTCGGGAAGTTATTGTAAAGAAAAAAGTTCCTCCCCTCGGGGAGCCTCGATCGGCAATATAATGCTCAGTCAAAGAATTGTCAAAGTTTTTCCCTGCGACCCGACGGCGCGTTGTGTCAGCCCGAGAGTGAGGGAGGAACGGCGAGGACTCGCGCCGGATTCAGCGGCTGCGCGAGCGGAGAAAAGCGCGCGCCGTGGCCAGAACTCCGAAGCCGGTGAGCAGGAGGATCGTTCCGGTGGCGGCAAGCCAGCCGATGGCCTCCTGCCAGATCGACAGGCCGCGAGGAGCGGAATGGAGCGCCGGTATCTCCGCGTGGGTGGCGATATTGAGAAGGAACGAAAACGCCATTTGACCGGCGGTGATGAGCCATTCCGTCACCAGGGTGGGATCGGCAAGAGTGCTCCGGCTGAAGGAGGCCCGGGCGAGAAGGAGCGCTCCGGCGCCGGTGGCGGTGGCCGCCGCTGCCAGGGGGGCGGCCCAGAGAATCGGCTTGACGAGGCGCAGGTAGCCTCGGGCGCCTGCGACGGGGAGGGGATCGGCGGCGATGCGCCGCAGGACGCTGGAGCGCATCTCGCGCGGAGACACCACCTGAGGGAGCGCCTCGAGCGCTTGGAGCACGTGGCGGTGTCCGTTCACGCGCCGCCGGCACGCGCCGCAGGAGGCGAGGTGTCCGGCCACACGGCCCGAGGTCGCGGGGGAGAGATCCTGGTCCGCGAAATCCGCGAGCAGGTCATGGACACGCGCGCAGGATTCCATCATGAATCCAGCCTTTTTCGAAGGAACTCGCGCGCGCGGAAGAGACGGTTCTTCACGGTTCCCAAAGGGAGCTGCTTCACGCGCGCGATGTCCTCGTAGGACATCCCCTGAAGGTGTCGCAGGAGAATCAGCTCCCGGTAGACGACGGGAAGCTCGTCGATGGTGCGGGAAATCTGCTCCCCGAGCTCCTGGGAGACCAGGAGATCCTCCGGACCTCGGGCGGTGCTCTTCAGCTGGGTGATGCCTTCGATCCCTTTCTCGGCTTCTCCGGAATCGTTCAGCGAGAGCAAAACGGGGGACTGCTTGCGCAGATGATCGATGCTCCGGTTCGAAGCGATTCGGTAGAGCCAGGTCGAGAAGCGGTAAGTGGGATCGAAACGGCCCAGCGAGCGATAGGCCTTGAAGAAGACTTCCTGCGCCAGATCCAGGGCATGCTCGTAGTCGCCTATCATCCGATAGATGAAATTGACGATCGGCCGCTCGTACCGGGCGATGAGATCGTCGTAAGCATGGATGTCCCCTGCCAGGACTCGCGTCACCAGCACTTCGTCCGAAGGGAGCGGGGAGGATGAGGGCCGAGCTGAGGTCGAAGCGGACTGCGTACTGCTGGCCCGTCGCGATTCCATCGACATGCTTCTACGCCTCTGGATGGGAATTCGAGGTGGAATTGTACAGGAATCCCCAGACCATTGAAACGGGGGGGGTGAGGGAAAGTTTCACGGATAGAAATGGATCTTTACCGGTTGACAGGCAGTTTTCAGGCACGCTAGGATAACTCCTGTCTCTTCAAGGGAGTGCGCATTGCAGGGTTGGGCGTCTTCCCACAGAATCAGCCCGAGTCAGCGCGAGGCGCTCCTCTCCCTGTTGGACATCGCGGCCAGTTCGTCGGCCCGCGGTGGGGCGACCGCCCTCGGATTCTCGGCGAGCTTCCCCGTCCATGCGACGCTCATTGCCTTGCTCACCCACCTCGAGATGGAGGAGGAGGAAGCGGCGCTTCATTGGCGCGCGCTCTCCCTGCACCGGGAAGAGCTGACCTGGAGGCTGGGAAGAGATCCCGGCACTCGCGTCGCGGCTTTCGACTACTTCGTGAACCGGGAAAGGTTTCTCGCGCAGCCCCAAATCGTCGATGAGTCGGTCCTGGATCGGGCGGAGCAGGTTGCGGAGAGCGACGGCGTCACGGGATTGCCTCATGCACGAACCTTGATGCGGGCGGTTCGAGCGGAAATCCGGCGGGCCGGACGAAAAGTGCAGGAGTTCTGCGTCGTCGTGATGGCCCTGGACGGATTCGGCCGCATCCACCGAGCTCACGGTCGGGCCACCGGAGACGCCATCCTTCGCAAAATGGCTGAAGTCCTGCACGCCAGGCTCAGAGACATGGATCTGGCGGGACGTCTCGGGGGATCGCATTTCGGACTGCTGCTGCCGATGACACGCCGGTCGGGGGGCTATGTGGCGGCGGAGCGAATCCGTGAGTCCCTCGAGGATTCATCCTTGAGAATCGACTCGACCCCCTCCGCCGTCCGGCTCACGCTCTCCGCCGGCCTTGCCGCCTATCCCGCGGACGCCACGGCGCCGGCAGACCTTCTCGAGCGCGCTTCCGACGCGCTCGCCATCGCCCTGCAACGCGGTGGAAACCAGGTAGTGGTCCACCCGCGGGAGCGTCGAGAATATGTGAGACTCAGGCCCATGGGGGCCCCGATGAGAATGCCTCTCCTTCGACGGGAGGGGCGCCCTCCAGAACGTGTCCGCATCAGGGACCTGAGCATGACCGGAGCGCTTCTGGAGGCTGCGTCTATCCTGGATACGGGAGAGCGAATCTGGCTCGGCCTGGCGCCGGCTGGAGAACAGGAGACCTCGGCCCTGGAAGGTGAGATCGTCAGACGTCCCATCCCCAGAGGCAGTGACGGCGGCTCCTGCTTCGCCGCAGTCCGGTTCCTTGCGGGCCCTCCGGAGACCCGGAAAGCCCTGGAAGGCCTTCTGGAGACTGTGCGTCGTCGAGGCGTGGAGTAGAGATTCGGATGATCACGGCGCATGAAGTTGAGCGAGTCAAAGGAGAGCTGGTGGCGCTGCTCGACGAGGACTCTCACAACGAGCACCGCATCCTGGGACGGCTCACCCAGATTCGCTCGGAAACGGGAATTCAAGTCCACTCGGCTCTGCTTCTTATCCTCACGCGTCTCCTGATGGACGAGGAGGAAGCCCGGGCGCACTGGAACGCGATCCTTCAGCATCGGGTCCATCTGATCGCGAGGGTGGGTCGGGAAGTCGGCTTGCGGGTCGCAGCCTTCGATTATTTCATCAACGTGAATCGGAAGTTGACCCGTCCCAAGATCATCGAGATGTCGGTGTTCGAGGAGTCGGAGCGTTCGAGCGCTCAGGATTCCTTGACCGGCCTGACGAATCAGCGTTCCTTCCGGGCGAGCCTGCAGAGAGAGCTGAGGCGATCCAAACGATACGAGCTGGACCTCTGCGTCCTTTATTTGGATCTGGACAATTTTCGCGAGGTGAATGAAAGGCATGGCGACCTCGTGGGCGACATCCTCCTGAAGGAAACGGCCATCCTGATCAAGAACAAGATTCGCGACATCGACGTGGCGGCGCGCTACAGCGGCGAGGAATTCTGCCTCATGCTTCCGGAAACGGAGCGCATGGGGGCGTATCTCGTGGCAGAGCGGATCCGACGGGAGATCGAGCGGCACTTCGTCCGCAGAGGGGTAGACGGCAAACCCATCCAAATGACTCTCAGTATCGGAATCGCCAAGTATCCCGACGATGCCACGATGGGCGAGCGGTTGATCGCGCGCGCGGAGGAGGCTCTCTACCAGTCCAAGGCCCGAGGGCCGAACGCGGTCGGAGTCTATTACCTGGAGCGCAGGAACTTCATTCGTCTCGATCCGAGAACGCGCGGATTGGGTATCCAGCTCCATACGGCGGCCGGCGTCCTTCGACCAGGGACCGCGTCCGTCCCCAAGAACATCAGCAGGAGCGGATTGCTGGTGGAGACGAACCGCGCATTCGAGATCGGCGAGTGCGTTTTGGTGAAGTGTCATGATCCCGATCGACCGGACCAGCTCTCCTTGACCGGGCGGGTCGTCCGGCTGGAGGAGTTGGAGGAGTCGTCCGGCGAGTCCCGATTCGACGTCGGCGTCGCCTTCGACCTCGAATGGGAGCATCAGGAGGCCGAGGTCGCACGCTTCCTGCAGCGGGATCGGGTCGGTGCCGGCGAATGATTGGCCTGGGTGTGGACACGTCCACCCGGGCGGGAAGCGTCGCGGTTCTCGAGCAGGAAAGAATCCTGGGAGAGTTGAACCTCGCTTCCGGAGGGCATCATCAAGGGCGCCTCTTGCGGAGCATCGATTTTCTACTGGACCTGGCGGAACTGGACATCACCAAAATCTCGGTTCTCGCGGTCGCCCTGGGCCCCGGCACGTTCACCGGGTTGCGCGTAGGGATCGCCACGGTGAAGGGGATTGCGCTTGCCGGAGGAATCCCGGCGGTCGGGTT